>CAZCJB010000022.1:0-28091 GCA_964498795.1 uncultured Rubrivivax sp.
CACCCGTTGGTAACCCTCCCGCTGCGCAAGTTCCAGGTCGCTGACGCACACATCGTGTTGAAAATCGACAAAGGCCTTGTCGCTGGCGCCCGGCACGCGCCACAGCGTTGCGTGGGATGTGCCAGATGGGCTTGAAGTGACTTGCGTGGTGGATGTCTCACCCGTCACCGCACCCACGGCCAACATCCCCGGCGGCAAGGTGCCGGGCAGGAAGGCCGTTTGCTCAGCGTGGTTTATGGCCCAGGTGTGAGCTCAGGTGCAGCGCGGGGCTCCAGCCGCCCGAGACGGCCACGAGGTCACAGTCGATGCGTGGGCCGTCTCGGCCTGAAGCCTGAACGATGTCCACAGCACGCACGCCGTTGGCTCCCCCGTGAGCACGGCGCACCATGGCGCCTTGCCACAAGGGGGCGCCGGCCTCCGCAGCGGCTTGCTGCACGGCCGCCGAAGGTTGAGGCCGCGGATCCACCACGGCCATCACTTGAATGCCTGCACGGTGCAGGGTGCGCACGGTCAGGGCGGCTTCGTCGTGGTTCATGAACACCACGGCTTGGCGGCCGGGCTTGACGGCAAATCGCTGGACGTAGGTGCGCACCGCCCCGGCCAACATGATGCCGGGCAGGTCGTTGTGTTCAAACACCAGGGGGCGCTCGAGTGAGCCGGTGGCCAACACGCTGCGCCCAGCCACCACCCGCCAGAGTCGTTGCCGAGGCTGATGGGCACGAGGCTCACGCAGATGGTCGTTCACGCGTTCCACAGCCCCGAACTGACCGTGGTCAAACACACCGAACACCGTGGTGCGCGGCAAGAGGGTGACGTCAGGGAGGGCGGACAACTCCGCCACAGCCGACTCCACCCAGGCAGCGGCGTCTTGGCCCTCCACCTCGCCCCCATCACTCAGGGCGCGACCGCCCCATACAAAGTCTTGCTCGCACAGCACCACACGCTCGCCCGCGCGGGCCGCCTGCAAGGCCGCCTGCCAGCCTCCCACACCGCCGCCAATTACCAGCACCTGCGCGTGCACCGTGCATTTTTCGTAGGTGTCGGGGTCGGGTGCTTCGGCAGCACGCCCCAGGCCGGCTGCACGTCGGATCAAAGGCTCGTACACCCGCTCCCAAAATTTGGCAGGCCACATGAAGGTCTTGTAGTAGAAGCCCGCATGCAGCATCGGGCTGAACCAGCTGTTGATGGACTGCAAATCCCATTTCAGCGAGGGCCAGCGGTTTTGACTCGAAGCCTCCAGCCCCTCGTAGACCTCAACTTGGGTGGCGCGGGTGTTGGGTTCTCGGCGAGCGCCTGAGCGCAATTCCACCAGCGCATTGGGCTCTTCCGGCCCGGCCGTCAGGACACCTCGGGGGCGGTGGTACTTGAAGGAGCGCCCGAAGAGCTTGACCCCATGGGCCAGCAAGGCCGAGGCGAGGGTGTCGCCCGGATGGGCGCTGTAGGCACGGCCGTCAAAATGCACGGTGACCGTGCGGCTGCGATCGATGTGTCCGCCCGTCTTCAGCCGGTGAGAAACGGGGTCCGAGGCATGAACTGGGGCCGTCATGGCGCCACGGCCTCCACGGACAGGACGGCATGCGTGCGGGTGTCTCTCGACACGTTCAAAAAGGCGCGGCAGCCCCCGATGTGCTGGAACAGTTCCCGGTGCAAGCCCGCAGGGTTGTCCCGCAGGTACACGTAGTCCACATAGGCTAGCAGCCCCGAGTCTGGGGCTGGTCGTACCTGCCCGGCCGCGCCGAACTGCATGAATTCATCCACGGGCCGAAGGCCGCAATGGGGGCAATGGATCCGCATGCGACATCCTCAGTGCAAATTGGGTTGTGCGCCCGCACCCTTTTCGTCAATCAGGTGGCCGGTCGCAAACCGGTCCAGCCGATAAGCGGCGTTCAAGGCATGGGCTTCATCGCGAGCGATGGTGTGGGCAAAGCACCAGCCCGAGGCGGGGGTGGCTTTGAAGCCGCCGTAACACCAACCGCAATTGAGGTACAGGCCTTGGACGGGTGTGCGGTCGATGATGGGTGAGCCGTCCATGGACATGTCCATCACCCCGCCCCAGCTGCGCAGCATGCGCAGCCGACCCAGAAGGGGCATCATGGCCACGCCTTCCTCGAGCATGTGCTCCACCAGTTGCAAGCTGCCGCGCTGCGCGTAGGAGTTGTAGCCGTCGATGTCACCCCCAAACACCAGGCCGCCTTTGTCGGATTGGCTGATGTAGAAATGCCCGGCGCCAAAGGTCACCACCGTGTCGAGCAAGGGCTTGAGACCTTCGCTCACAAAAGCTTGCAACACATGGCTCTCGATGGGCAGTCGCAGTCCGGCCATGGCGGCCACGCGCGAGGAATTGCCAGCGGCAGCCAGGCCAATCTTTCGGGCGCCGATGTAACCCTTGGTGGTGTCCAGACCCACGGCGCGTCCGCCTTCGACACGAATGCCAGTGACCTCACAATCTTGAATGATGTCCACGCCCAGGGCGTCTGCTGCGCGCGCATAACCCCAGGCGACAGCATCGTGGCGCACCGTGCCGCCCCGAGGTTGCAACAAGCCGCCCTTGACCGGAAAGCGGGCGTTGTCATAGTCCAGGTGAGGCACCAAGGCACGAACCTGTTCGCGGTTGAGTAACTCGCTGTCCACGCCGGCGATGCGCATGGCGTTGCCGCGTCGGGCATAGGCGTCTCGCTGTGCGTCGGAGTGAAACAGGTTGAGCACGCCGCGTTGACTCACCATGGCATTGAAGTTGATGTCTTGCTCCAGACCTTCCCACAGCTTGAGCGACCACTCGTAGAAGGGCGTGTTGCCTGGCAACAAGTAGTTGGAGCGAATGATGGTGGTGTTGCGCCCCACGTTGCCGGAGCCCACATAGCCTTTTTCGACCACCGCGACGCGTTCGAGCTTGTGCACTTTGGCCAGGTAGTAAGCGGTGGCCAGGCCGTGACCGCCTCCCCCCACCACCACCACATCGTAGTGAGGCTGAGGAGTCACGTCGCGCCAGGCGGGCGTCCAGCCTTGTTGGCGGGCGAAGGCTTGTTTGAGCAGGGTCCAGGCGGAGTAGCGCATGACGCTGATATCAATTAACTTGAAGAGGTCGCACGCCGCGAAGGAGCGTGGTGATGAGTTGGGTCTTTGAAGTGGTGCCAAGGTGACGCCAAGTCTGGAACCCGTCAACAATCTGCGAAGTCTGACCCTCAGCGCAATCGCTGTACTTCCGCGACAATTCAGCTTCGGACAGTGGGCATTGAGGATAGCCCTGAGGATCCCGCACGCGGTGACTAAGGCGACGACCATCTGCGGTCTCAATGGTCACGAGGGCCCAGTTTTTGATGGTCGATGGCATGTGAGCAGGTTGGTCTGGATCAGTGTGCATGGATACGATATTCATCAGTGAGCGGATATCCGATCTAGCCAAGGATCGTTCGCGAAAGGTGGACAAGGTCAAGTCACCGTCCAATGCGGCGGCAGCCAGGCAGTAAGGCATGCTGAAACGGGCCTGCATTTCGTTGATCGGTTTGTCATACATGAGATTGCGCACTGCGGCCTCCGACACCCAAGTATCCACATGGGCAAAATCACTGGCTTGCAGCCGATGGGCTTGCATTAGGTGCAGCAATGCATCCACCGCGCGATGCGTGCTGGCACAACAGGGGTAGCGCTTGAGCCAAAGACCTGGTTGCTCTATTGCGGTGGGCCCTTGAAGCCTGGAGATCTCCTCTTGAAACCCCTTCGCTCCTGAGTCCACCATGAGATCGAAAAAACCCCGCGCGCCCTCAAAAGGCTGGGGGTCAGCGGTCAAGCCGCACGCGGCCAGTCGGGCGGCCAATAGACCATTCTTTGCGCCCAGGCCCGCATGGAACGGCTTGGCTTGGGTACCGAATTGCCGCTTAAATCCACCGGACATGCTAGTGGCCAAGCTCATGGCATTGCGTGTGAGCACAGGGTCGAGCTTCAGCAGGCGCGCGCAGGCGGCAGCCGCTGACGGCGCGCCCAAGGTCAGGGTCGTATGCCAACCTCGGGTGTAGTGGGCCATATTGACGGCCTCAGCCAGGCATTCTTGCACTTCAACGCCCACAATGTAGGCATCCAGAACCTCGGCGCCGCTGGCGCCGGTTTCGTCGGCCAAGGCCAGCAATGCGGGAACCAGCACTGCGCTGACGTGTGAGGCTGCGGGGTCCAATACATCGTCATAGTCCAGGGCGTGAGCCGCTGTGCCATTGATCAGGGCAGCCCAAGGGGCATCCACACCCCGCTCCAAACCTACCGCGCTACATGGGCCCGCTCCTCCCCACGTTTGAAGGCCTTGACGCACTCGTTGAACCGCGAGGTCACCCACTCCTGAAATCATGCAGGCGATGGTGTCTACCACACCACGTTCTGCGGCTTGCAGTGTCGCGTCTGGCCATCGAGGCGATACTGTTGCCGCCCACGAGGCTAAAGTAGCCGAGAAGCCAGTGCCGAGTTCGTAGGCCTTCATGTGTACCCTGAGGGATCAAGGGCGCTGTTGAGTGGTTGCCCGCGAGGTCTCACTCGCGTTGAATCCCAGCCTGCTCAATAAGCTTTTCCCACTTGGTCAACTCAGACTGCACGAATGCAGACAGCCCCGAGCCACTTGCGGTCAATCGCTCAAAACCGTTGGGTGACAACACGCGCAAGACCTCTGGTGACTCGGTCACGGCCAGGATGGCGGGGGCCAACAAAGTCACAACCTCGAGGGGCGTACCTTTGGGACCAAACACGCCCACCCACGACCGCATCTCCGGAAAGTTGGGCAATACTTCGGACAGTGCCGGCAATTCAGGTAATTGGGCGTTGCGCTTGCTGGTTGTCACTGCCAGTGCGCGAAGCTGGTTATTGCGAATCGGCCCCATCGCTGTGTTGGCGTCCGTGCACATCACCACAATCCTCCCGCCCATGAGGTCGGTGATGGCCTGGGGGCTGCTCTTGTACGGGACCTGGACGAGGTCGAGATTGAATCCACGTTTGAGGTTCTCGGTGCAAACCGTGGCCGCGCCGAAGGCCGTGCCGTATGCAAGTTTGCCTGGATTGGCGCTGACCGTCTTGCGCAGGTCTTCAATCGATTTGATCGGTGAATCCTTGCTGACCACCAGGACCAAGGGGACACCGCCAATTCCCGCAATGGGCTCGAAGTCCCTGAGGGGATCGTACGGCATCTGCTTCATCATCCATGGCGCTTGCGTGTGCGTGGTGCCTGTACCTACCAACAAGGTGTAGCCGTCCGGTTTTGCCTTGGCCACAAAGTCGCTGCCAATCACGCCGTTGGCTCCTGCCTTGTTATCGACGATGAAATGGTTGGTCTTGAACCGATCGTTGAGACCCTTGGCCACCAGTCGGGTCATGATGTCAGTGGAACTGCCGACCGCAAACGGTACGACCAGAGTCACCGTCCGTTGAGGGTAGCCCTGCGCCATCGACTCCGCAGTTGTCCAAAGTGCGAAAACCGCCAGGCACAATCTCCAGGCCTTCAATTGCAGTGCCATCGCCGACTCCTCAAAGATCGTTGAAAGTCCTGGGTCGATTGACTGAGGACATAGCCTAGGAATACTAGCAACCTAGCGTGCCAGCAAAGAGCGAGAGTTCCAGTAATATAAGAGAAATTAATATTAGCGACCATCTAAAGTAATAGTCGTTTGGCCTGGTCGGAAATCGGTTTCAGGTCGGTTCATCATCAGGTCTGTGTCAAGCTGGAGGAGCAACGATGCCCTTGGCGCGCATTGCAGGTCGAGACATCTTCTACGAGATCGTGGGCAGCGGCCCGCCGCTGATAATCAGTGCAGGTCAAGGTACAGGGCCCGAGGCAAGGGCATCCCTCGTCTCGGGCTTGGCCGAACACTTCTCGGTGCTCACGTACGACCAGCGTGGCACGGGAAGAAGCGGGCCCGCACCCCAAGGTGAGCCGATCGAAGCGTTGGCCACCGACATCCAAGGTCTGATGGACGCTGTCGAATGGTCTCAGGGAAGTTTGATGGGGTTGTCCACAGGAACGGGCATGGCTACCGCGTTCGCAACCCATCATCCAAATCGTGTCAAGAGATTGGTGCTTGCAGCACCTTGGACTCATGGGTCTGCCGAGTTTCAACAGATTCAACGACTTCGGCAGGCGGCCGCGCGCTCGCTGGATCCCGAAAGCTACGCACAATTTAATGCCCTGGTGTTGTACAGCCCAGACTACCGGCGCGATCATGCCTCGCGCTTGGAAGCATTGGCTTTTCAAGCTCGTCGACGGCCTCAAGATGTCCACGGAATTGTGGCCCGCTTGGATGCCATCTTGGCGTTTGATGCGCGACCTTACTACCCGAGAATCGCTTGTCCCACCCTAGTGATGGGTGCCCAAGATGACCTCATCATGCCCGTTTGGTTTGCCGTAGAGGCGGCACGAGCCATTTCGGACGCTCAACTGGTGGTGCTCAACGGAGGAGGCCACATGTTCCCCGAATCTCGCACCTCGGAGTTTCTTGAGGCCGCCTTACCGTTTTTGCAAGGACACACTTTGGGAGAAGGAATTGGAGACACTCGCTGATTCGGCTCAATCTCTGCATGCTTCGGCCATCGTGATCGACGGCTTGGTGGTTTCTCGATGGAGTCGAGAGGTTTTTGAATCCATGCACCGAGGCGGGTTGACAGCTGCCAACTGCACGTGTTCGGTGTGGGAGGGTTTGCGCGACACGCTCATCAACATGGCTCGCTGGAAACAAGCTTTTGTGGAGCATGGGGACCTTATCGTGCAGGTCAAGTCGTCCTCGGACATCAGGAGGGCCAAAGCCGATAACCGTGTGGGCATTTTGCTGGGGTGGCAAAACACGTCTGGCTTAGAGGATCGGTTGGACCTCTTACCTCTATTCAAAGACATGGGATTAGGAGTGATCCAGCTAACTTACAACACACAAAATCTGGTGGGATCTGGGTGTTGGGAAGATCGAGACGGAGGGCTTTCGGGGTTCGGTCGTGAAGTAGTTGAGGCCATGAATCGCCTGGGGATTCTGATTGACCTCTCTCACGTGGGATCGAAAACTTCCTCAGAAGCTATCGCGCATTCGAAGCGCCCTTGCGCCTACACACACGTCGCACCTTATGGCGCGTTCAATCATCCCCGCAACAAGACTGACGCACAGCTGAAAGAAATCGTTGCTCGGGGTGGCTTTGTGGGCGTCGCAACCTACCCACCCTTTATGAAGAGTGGTGCGGACACTTCGCTAGATGACTGCGTGGACCTTTTCGAGTACATGATTGGTGTGTGCGGTGAAACACAAGTCGGCATAGGGACCGATTTCACGCAAGGGCATGACGAAGCATTCTTTGATTGGTTGAGACATGACAAAGGCTATGCGCGCCGCGCCAACCCGGGTCGCGGTCGTGCCCCATTTGTGCGAGGTATGGAGACGCTGGCGGATTACCCGCGTCTGACCGAAGCCATGCATCGACGTGGGTGGAATGACTCGCGAATCCGAGCCATCTTGGGAGAGAACTGGCTGCGCTTTCTTGGCGAAAGCATCGACTGAGAAAGCACTTGGCGGCCATGCGTCACACTTCGCTGGATATGCGGCAACTGCAGATGTTCATCGCCACTGCAGAGGAGCGCAGCATGTCCGCGGCGGCTCTCAAACTGGGAACGACTCAGTCAGCGGTTTCGCAGGGTGTGCGAAATTTAGAAGAGGAGTTGGGCGTTGTGCTGTTCGACCGCATGTGCCGCCCACTGCAACTTACCCCAGCGGCCCTGACTTTGTTGAATCGAGGACGGGTATTGTTGAGCGAAAGCGCTCAAATTCGCTCCGAGGTGCTTGAAGCCAGTTTGGGAATTTCACCGGAGGTGTCTATCGGTCTGGTGGACTCGTTTGCTGCGACATGCGGCCCTCACTTCATCAAGCGTCTCCTAGAACGCACAGTACATTTGGCCGTGCGCTCTGGATTGACCCATGCCCTGGGGGAGCAATTGTTATCTCGAGAACTGGACATCGTGGTCACTACCGATCCTCTTGACGGTTTGGATGACTGGGTGGACCGGAGAATTTATTCCGAGCCGATGATCGTCTTGACTCCTAAGAGCATCAAAGCCTGGCGATTAAAGACCCTGGATGCGAAGGCAGTGAGACGCTTGGCTTCGGCGATGCCGTTGATCCGCTTCAACACCAAGTCGCAATTGGGTATTCAGGTGGAGACCTTGCTGCGACGCTTGGAGGTGCGGGCGGCACCGCGATTGGAAGTGGACACCGCCGACACTTTGGCCGCCATGGTGGCGGCAGGGCTGGGGTGGGCTCTGACCACGCCGAGTTGTTTGGTGCAAGGCCTGCAACATGCACCGGACGTGCATGTGGCCATGCTGCAGGGCATCCATGCCGACCGATCGCTGTACCTTTTGGGGCGAGAAGGTGAGCACGCCAAACTCTTTGAGACGGCGTATGAGGCGGCGTGCGACTCGGTGGTGCACGCCTTGTTGCCGGCGCTGAAGGGGCTCGCGCCTCAGTTGGCGGGATCGATCCAGTGTGGATGGGTGCCGCGTTGATGATTCAGTGGGCACCTGAGCGCTGACGGCCCATGACCCAACCCACTCCTAGCACGCCCCAGCTCAAGATGAAGGCCATGCCACCCCAGGGCACGAGAGACTTCAAAACGTCCCACCCCCACCAGGCGCGCGCGTAGAGATTCAAGCAAAACAGGACCATCCCCAGGCTCATCAGGATGCCCGCCCAGGGCAACA
Source organism: uncultured Rubrivivax sp. (assembly GCA_964498795.1). GTDB lineage: Bacteria > Pseudomonadota > Gammaproteobacteria > Burkholderiales > Burkholderiaceae_C > Rubrivivax. The sequence goes on from CAZCJB010000022.1 coordinate 8,705, forward strand.
GCCGGCTTTCAGGCCGGACCATCACCCCACCCCCCACCACGATCAACCCCAGTGCATGGAACCGGTGCATCTCCAATGCCGACTGCACCCAAGCGGCTTGTGCGCCCGGAGCCAAGGGTAGGTGAGCCGCCAAGGCCGATAGCGCCACCGCCAACGCGGCGTTGAGCGCCCCCCACACGACCCATGCGCTGCTTGGAGAAGTCCTGGTTGAAGAGAACAGGGGGCGAGCGCTCATGCGACTACCCCGCGGCGTTTCAATTCAGCCACCTGCGCTTCGCTCAAACCCAGGCCTTGCAGCACCTGCGGCGTGTCGCCGCCCAGCTTGGGCGCTGCGTTGCGAATTTGCCCAGGGGTGCCCATCAGTTTGGGCACGATGCCGGGAACTTCCAGGGTGTGCCCCTCACGCGTGGTTTGCGACAGCAACATGTCACGGGCACGGTAGTGCGGGTCTTGCGCGATGTCGCGCGCGGTGTAGACCTGGCCCACGGGGACTCGGGCCTGGCGCAAGGTCTCGACCACTTGAGCCATCGGTTGCTGCGCCGTCCATGCCTCGATGGCTTCGTCGATCTCCTGCACCCGGGCCACGCGGCCCGGGTTGTGGGCCAGGTCCGGGGCGTTGGCCAAGTCGTCTCGACCGATGGCCTGCATCAGCCGTTTGAAGATGCTGTCTCCATTGCCGGCCACCAAGACCACGCCGTCGCGGCAGCGATACGCATTGGACGGTGCAATGCCGGGCAAGGCCGATCCGGCGGGCTCGCGCACGACCCCAAAGGCGCTGAATTCGGGCACGAGACTTTCCATGACATTGAACACGGCCTCATGCAGAGCCACGTCCACCACCTGACCTGCACCGCCATGCACCTTGCGGTGGTACAGCGCCATGAGCACTCCGATGACGCCGTGCAGGCTGGCCAGCGTGTCCCCAATGGACACCCCGCAGCGCACGGGTACGCGTCCGGGCTCGCCGGTGAGATGGCGCAGCCCGCCCATGGCTTCTGCAATCGCCGCAAACCCGGGCAGGTCGCGGTAGGGGCCGGTTTGCCCGTAGCCCGAAATCCGCAACATGATCAAACCTGGGTTCAGGGCGGAGAGCGTGTCCCAACCCAGTCCCCAAGCTTCCAGGGTGCCGGGGCGAAAGTTTTCGATCAGCACGTCAGCCTCGGCAATGAGTCGGCGAGCGATGTCTTGGCCTTCGGGCTGTCGCAGATCCAGCGCCAACGAGCGCTTGTTGCGCGACTGCACCTGCCACCACACCGAGGTCTCGCCTTGCAGGAGGCGCCAGCGCCGCAGCGGGTCGCCGCCTTCGATGTCTTCGATCTTGAGAACGTCGGCGCCGAAGTCTGCCAAGGTCTTGCCTGCAAAAGGGCCCGCGATGAGCTGGCCCATTTCCACGACCTTCAAGCCTGCCAAAGCTTGGGGTGTGGCGGACGGGGCACGGGTTGGGTCTGATCGGGGAGTGAGGTCTGTGTTCACCAACTTCTTCCTTGTACGAGACCGGATTTTGGGAGTATCCTGCAAGGCATGGACCTGACCGAATCTCCCCATTTCAGCCACCCTGTGCGCACCGATGCCGATTGGCTGGCCGCCCACTGGATGCCGTTCACGGCCAACCGCGATTTCAAGGCGCACCCGCGCCTGATCACCTCGGCCAAAGGCGTGTATTTCACCAGCCACGACGGTCGCCAGATTTTCGATGGCCTGTCGGGTTTGTGGTGTACCGGGCTGGGGCATGCACGCGCAGAAATCGTGGAGGCCATTGCACGGCAAGCGGCCACGCTGGACTACTCACCGGGCTTTCAATTCGGGCATCCGGTGTCGTTTGCCTTGGCCAACAAGATCGTGGAGCACATGCCCGCGGGCTTGAACCGCGTCTTCTTCACCGCTTCGGGGTCGGAGGCGGCTGATACGTCGCTCAAGATGGCCCGTGCCTATTGGCGAGCCAAAGGGCAAGCCAGCAAGACCCGTTTGATCGGTCGCCTCAAGGGGTACCACGGCGTGAACTTCGGGGGCATTGCCGTGGGTGGGATGGTGGCCAATCGCAAGGTGTTTGGTCAATCGGTGGAGGCCGACCACCTGCCCCACACGCAGCCGCCCAATGGCACCTTTGCGCGCGGCATGCCCGAGCACGGTGTGGAGCTGGCCGACGAGCTGCTCAACCTCATCGCCTTGCACGATGCGTCCAATATCGCTGCGGTCATCGTGGAGCCATTTTCCGGCTCGGCAGGCGTGGTCATTCCGCCCAAAGGCTATTTGCAGCGCTTGCGTGACATTTGCACGGCGCACCACATTCTCCTCATCTTTGACGAGGTCATCACCGGCTTTGGCCGCTCAGGGGCCTGGACGGGCGCGGAGGCCTTTGGCGTCACGCCCGACATGATGAACATCGCCAAACAAGTCACCAACGGCGTGCAGCCGCTGGGGGCGGTGATTGCCAAGCAAGAGATTTACGACACCTTCATGGCTGCCGGTGGGCCCGACTACATGTTGGAGTTCCCCCACGGCTACACCTACTCGGCCCATCCGGTGGCCTGCGCAGCGGGCATGGCGGCCATGGACTTGTTGGAGCGCGAGCACGCCATCCAACGCGTGCAAGAGTTGGCGCCGATTTTTGAAGATGCGGTGCACGGGCTCAAAGGGGCCAAGCACGTGGCTGACATTCGCAATTACGGGTTGGCGGCTGGCATCACCATTGCGCCGCTGCCTGGCGAGCCTGCCAAGCGACCCTATGACATCGGCGTGGCCATGTTCCGCAAGGGCTTTTATGTGCGCTTCGGGGGCGATACCATCCAGTTGGCGCCACCGTTCGTGAGCACGCCCGCACAAATTCGCAACTTGGTCAGCGCGCTCGGAGACACTTTGCAGGCCACGGCCTAACGCCGCCCGGCTGCCACCACTGCGGCTTGCACGCGCGAGGTCAGGTCGAGTTTGCGCAAAATGTGCTGCACGTGAATCTTGACCGTGGTCTCAGCAATGCCCAGCGCGCGGGCGATTTCTTTGTTGCTGGCACCCTCGGCAATGTGAGTCAAAATTTCTTGTTCACGCGGTGACAAGGTGTCCCATGGGTCGGCAGGGGTTGCAGATCCGCTGGGCGATGCCGCGGCTGCAGGCTGCATGGACTGAAAGGCATTGACCAATTTGCCGGTCATCTCGGGGCTGACCACCGAGCCGCCAGCCAATACCCGGAAGATAGATTCCACCAGCACGTCGCTATCGACGGTCTTGACCAAATAGCCCTTCGCTCCAGCGCGCAAGGCGGCGGCAAGATGCTGCTCATCTTCGCTGACCGTGAGCATGAGCACCTTTGCCTGCGGCGCCACCTCCAGCAGCCCCGCAACGGCATCCACACCGACCACGCCTGGCAAGTGGTGGTCGAGCAAGATGATCTCAGGATGGGTTTTCGAAGCGTGTCGCTGCGCTTCGCCAGCATCGCCCGCCTCCGCCACTACATCGAAGCGACCGTCACCAGACAGCAGAGCGGTCAGACCGCGCCGAAACAGGGCATGGTCATCCACTACCAGGACACGAATCTTGTGGGTTGGGGTCAACGGGGTGGTGGCAATCATGTGGGGCCCAAAACAGGAGCGCTCGCTGTCCCGGATTGCGGTACCCAACTCAAGATGACGGACGATCCGGTACCAGGCACAGAGGCGAAGCCTACCTGTGCACCAATACGCTGTGCACGCTCGCGCATGATACCCAGACCTACATGAGTCTCATCAGACGATTCGGCGTTCACTTCAAATCCGCGGCCATCGTCACGGACTTCCATGCGCCAGTGGGCCCCCTGTTGAATATCAACCCACACGTTCTTGGCCTGGGCATGCTTGCGTACGTTTGACAGCGCCTCTTGCAAGACATGCAATACCTGAACTTGCACGTCGGGCGCCAGCGGCAGTCCTTGCCCCTCAAGCCGTAGGTGAGTGTTCAAGCCGCTTTGATGTTCAAACTTGCGCAAGGTGGTCTGCACCGCCGGGCCGATGTCTTCGGAGTTGGGACGCGTGCGAAAGTGCAGCAGCAATTCTCGGACGTCGGACAGACTTTCTTGCACACCTGCGTTCAGTTCATCGAGGATCCGTTCCACCCTATCGGGCTTGCCTTGTGTGATCGCGTTGCGCAGCATGCCCACTTGAATCTTCAAAAAGGCCAAGCCTTGGGCAATCGAATCATGCAACTCGCGAGCTAAAAATGCGCGCTCTTGTGAGACGGCGGTCTCTCGCTCCAAAGCGCTGGCCCGCAAGCTCTCAATAGCTCCGGCAAGATGGCTGGCCAAGGTCTCTAGCAAGGTCTGATCCTCAGGGGTCAAGGCTGCTTCCTGCCTGTAGAACAAATTGATTTCGCCCACCAATCGCTCCTGGAGTCGCACCGGAAGGCTGACCACTTGGGCATAGCCGGCCTTTTGGCAATGATTGCCGAGCCCTTGCGGAACATCCGCTTGAATGGTAATCAGGCGGGTTCGCGCGTTTGCCGGAGCCGCTCCGCACCCACACTGACCGGTGGCCAGGCAGTGTTCTTCATGGACCAGCTCTCGGGGCACTCCATCGGACCCAAGCATGATGTAGTGCTGATTATTCTCATCAGACCATCTAACAGCGGCGCCATCGGCACTCGCCACTCGGCGTACGAGTTTGGCGAAGCCTTCAGCCAGAGCGTCAAGTGAGGCCGGTCGGGCGACGAAGGCGGCAGCCTCATACAAGGCTGACAAGCGTGCGTGTTGCGCTTCAAGACTCAGCGTCTTTTCACGGACCTTGTCTTCCAGGTGGTGGTACAGGCCCTGAAGAGTTTCGGCCATGCGATTGAAGCCGTCGGAGAGCACGCCGAATTCATCTCGGCTGCCCACGGCCACGCGAGCGGCGAGATCGCCCGCGCCCACACGGGCCAACCCGGACTGCAAGCGCTGCAATGGATTGAAGATGAACAGGTAGGCCGAATACAACAAGGTGACGGCGCTGACGATCACCAGGATGGCCATGATGAATTGAAAGGCATTGAGAACTGCAGTCAAGCTGGCCAATTCGGACTCGATGGCCGATACGAAGGCGTCAATGTCAGCGACAAACTCCTCGGCCTGATGGGCGACATCTACGGCAGTGGGCCTTGGCCATGACAGCCACTGCATCTTGAGCGGCTTCCAAGCCTCCTGTACATGTGCAAAGGTGCGTTGAGACAGGTCATCGCGTGGCACAAAGAGAGGCCTTGCTGGATCGCCGCGCTTAAGGGTTTGCAGCGTGTCATCAAACCGGCTGATCAGGGCCTGGAGGCGGGCGGAATCTGCAGTATCCAGGGCTTGGGCCAGTCTCCAGGTTTGCATGCGCATGCGTCCCGCTTCATTGACGGCGGCCGCACCGCCCTCCAGCTGCCACGTGACCCACAGGGTGAGACCGATGGACAGCAAGGCCATCAACAGCAAGGTGCCGCCAATGATGCCCAATTTGCGAGACAGAGACCAAGGCTGTTGCATCAGGTGAACTGTAATCCTTTGGCGTCGGGTGGGCCAGGCACGCCTCGGCGGGCCGCCATTTCTGCGCCCATGAGGCTGCCTTGTGAGGCATTCATCAGCCCTTGGGCCTTCGGGTAGGCCAGGGACTCTTCCAGCTCAATGTGGGTTCGATACACGGCCTTAAAGGCCTTCCAGCGGATATGTATGTCTGGTGCGAGAGGCGTTGAATTCAACACGGACTGCAGGTCTGTGCGCACCTGAGCCCATTGCCGTTCCATGTCCAGGTGATCACGATGCAGGCGTTCAGCCCAGTCCAACGCTTCAGGGTCTTGGGTCTCTCGCAGCAGCGGCAAGATGTGCCGCTCCTCATCTTCATGGTGTGCGGGTCCGGCCCGGTCAAAGTAGCGCATCACGTCACGGGCGGCGTCTTGTGCTTGCGGGTCGATGCCCTGTGTGCGTAGATGTTCCATCAGTCTCAACAGCAGGCCCAGCATGCGCAGGACCCGCTCGTGGCATGCGAGCAGCATTTCAAAGGGTTGCTCGAACCCAGCGCTCGGCGCGTGCGGCAGCAGGCTGACACGATGGGTTCGGCTCGCCGCGTCAAAGGCGTTGGGGCTCATCGTAAGCGGGGTATGGGCCGGTTCCGGCATGGTCGGCGAGTGAGGCAGCGACAAAAGCCTGCTTTTGCACATCGAACACGTGCACTTCGCCTTCTTCAATCACATAGTGCCAGCCATGTAAAGTCATCCCGCCATTTTCCACCTGTTGGCGCACCATTGGGTAGCCCATGAGGCGTTCCAGTTGCAAGATGACGGCTCGTTGCTCTGTGCGGCGGTAGGCATCCAGGCCGGGCTCGGCCACCGGCAAGACCGCTTCACGCCCTAAATCGAGCCAGTGCGACAAGTGCCGGGCAACTGTCGGAATACCGGTGTACAGCGCACGGATGCCTCCGCAATGGCTGTGACCACACACAATGATGCGCTTGACTTGAAGGTTCAAGACTGCGAACTCAATGGCGGCGGCGGTGCCATGGAAGCCGCTGAAGTGATTGGGCGCGCCATCGCCCAATACGCCGTCATAGGGCGGGACAAAGGCCCCAACGTTACGCACCAAGAACAGTTCGCCGGGTCCCGTCCCGGTGAGCAGGTAAGGTACCAGCCTGGAATCTGAGCAGCCGATGAACAGCGTTGTCGGGTGTTGGCCGTCCTCCACCAAGTGGCGGAAAGTGTTCTCGTACTGAGGAAATGCGTGCTCATGAAACCGGCGCAGCCGGCTCAGCAAATCATCTGGAGCATGCGCGTCGCTCATGGCTCCCAGTGGATGCTGGCCGTCTGCGCCTTGGAGGCGAGCGAACGCAGGTATTGCTGCAAGGCATTGGCAAACGCTTGTTGACGCAGGGCCAAGTCCACGGCTGCACGCACGGACTCGAAAGTGGGCTGATGCCCCGCCTCCCGCGCCAAGATCTCCACCACGTGAAAGCCCATTCGGGTTCGCACCAAGCGCGGGAGCACCCCCACTTCTTGCCGGCCAAAGACCTCGGCGGCGAATTCCGGCATGCAATCAGCGACTGTCAACCAACCCAAGTCACCCCCTGCAGCGCCGCTGGGGCAGTTAGACCATTGCCGAGCTTCGTCGGCAAATCGCGCTGCCTGCGCCGTCCCCGGCGCCTCCTGGCTCCTCAGCATCAACCACAAGGCTTCGGCCCGTCCTCGCAATGCGATCACGTCTACCTGCGGCGTCACAGCGAACAGGATATGGCGGGCTCGCACACGCTCACCCACGGCAAAACGTGCGGCACGACCTTCGAAGTAGCGTCGGCTTTCCTCTTCACTGGGATCGTCGAGATGAAGCGCCTGGTCCAACAGCCGCTCCACGGCCTTCGAGGCCACGTCGGTCATCGTCCCGCCCGTCGGATGAGGATCGTCTGCAGCCAGCAGTCCTTGCCGAATCGCTTCTTGGCGCAGGAGCTCGCTGCAAGCTCGCTGGCGCAGCTCATCATCCGTCAATGACTCCTGGGGAAGACTCAGAACCACGCCATTGACCTGGGGCATCACGGGGGCACGCGGTGGCATGGCGCTCATGGTTGATGGGCTGAGGAGGGTGAAGCTCCCGCCCGCCGAGGGAGGTTCAGACGCCTGGACCGCACGATCTGATAAGGACGAAGCACATAGGCTACTGTGGCCAGTCCGCTCCACACGTGGACCAGGCGACTGAACGGAAACAACCAGAAGATGGTCATACCCAAGATCATGTGTACCTTGAAGGGCCATTCGATAGCTTCCAAGATCTGTGCCTCTGGACGGAAGGTCACAATGCGTTGAGCCCAATCGGCCAGGATCAACATGGCATGCGCATCAGCCCGATGCTGAAAAGACAACGGCAAGGTGACGAGACCCAGGCACAACTGCACCCACAAGATGATCAGGATGGCCAGATCCGTGCGGTGGCTGGTCAAGCGGATGCGCGGGTCGAAAAGTCGGCGATGGAGCAGCAGGGTCAGTCCGACAAAGCACACCAAGCCGGCCAGCCCCCCGGAGATGATGGCCATCATCTGTTTGTCTGGCGCGCTGATGAACGGTGCGTACACAAAATGAGGTGTGAGCAAACCCACGGTATGTCCGAACAACAGAAACAAGATCCCGATGTGAAAGAGGTTGCTGCCCCATTTCAGTTGCTTGGCCCGCAGGAGCTGAGAGGAATCGCTCTTCCAGGTGTACTGGTCGCGGTCGAATCGGGCCAGGCTGCCCATGAGAAAGACCGCCAGGCAGATGTAGGGATAGATGGAAAACAAGAAGGTGTTCATGGGTGGGCTCCCAAGGACTTGGAAGTACCCGACGGAGGAGCGCGTCGGACGAGTTGAACGGGTTGCTCGGTGCGAGCAGACGCTGGACTGCGCTGGCCCGACAAGTCGCAACCATCGAAGGCGGCGGGTTCCGACCAACTTTCGTCGAGCGAGGGCTCGTCGGGAACCGCCACGGCTTGAGCCTTCTCGCCCGCGAGCTCCAACGCTGCGGCGATCACGCAAGCATAGGGGCTTTGGCGTCTTTGCAGCGCCGAGAAAATCACGCGTAACAGGTGCGTGATCTCACGCAAGAAGTCGCGGGCCTGCTCCATCGGTTGTGTCGAGGCAAATTCCAGCACGATGGGCAGATGGTCCGGCAATTCATCATGCCGCACTTGCATGCCAGCCTGCTCGTAGGTGCGAATCAGATCGATCATGGCCGGCCCCCGGTCACGAGAATCGCCGTGCACATGCTCAAACAAGTGCAAAGAGGTCCCGCGCCCCCGGTCGAAGGTTTCCACATACGAGCCTTCCACTTCCATGGGACGCTCACGCTGCAACCACTGCGCGAGTGCGCCGATCTCAAGCAGCCTGGCGGAGGACACGGCCTTTTCTTGCCGCAGCGCGGCGACGAGGTCATTCAAATAGGTGCGAAGGTGAGCGTCGGGGTAGCTCAGCAGGTGGGACAACGCGCGCAGGGTCCAAGTGATAGATCGCATGTCAGACCTCCGCCCGGATCGGGATGGTGCGCTTCTTCTCGCTGCCAAACAGACTGGTGTCGGTCACGCCCTCACTGCAACCGTTGCCAAAGCTGAAGCCACATCCGCCGCGCACATTGAAGGCGTTTTCCGCATACTCGCGGTGGGTGGTCGGGATGACAAAACGGTCTTCGTAATTGGCAATGGCCATCACCCGGTACATCTCCTCAACTTCTTGAATGCTCAGGCCGGTTTGTTGCAACACCGGCTCGTTGATCGTCCCGTCCACATGTTTTGCGCGTTGGAAGGCTCGCATGGCGAGCATGCGCTCTAGAGCGCGCACCACCGGGGCGGTGTCGCCGGCCGTCAACAGATTGGCCAGGTAGCGCACGGGGATGCGCAGCTGGTTCACATCAGGAATCTCACCATGAGACCCCAAATGACCCGCCTGAGCGGCTGAGGTGATGGGCGACAGCGGCGGTACGTACCACACCATGGGCAGGGTGCGGTATTCCGGGTGCAGGGGCAAGGCCACCTTCCAGTCCATGGCCATCTTGTACACGGGGCTGCGGCGGGCACTCTCGAGCCACGCCTCGGGCACGCCGTCACGCCGGGCCTGCTCCATCACCAAGGGGTCGTGGGGGTCGAGAAAGACATCCAATTGAGCTTGGTACAGGTCGCTGTCTTTTTCGACGCTGGCGGCCGCTTCGATGCGATCGGCGTCATACAACAACACGCCCAGGTAGCGGATGCGACCCACACAGGTTTCGCTGCACACGGTGGGTTGCCCCGCCTCAATGCGTGGGTAGCAGAAGATGCACTTCTCGGCCTTGCCGCTCTTCCAGTTGTAGTAAATCTTTTTGTAAGGACAACCGCTCACACACATGCGCCAGCCGCGGCACTTGTCTTGGTCGATCAGCACAATGCCATCTTCTTCGCGTTTGTAGATGGATCCCGATGGGCAGGACGCCACGCATGCGGGATTGAGGCAGTGCTCGCACAGGCGTGGCAAGTACATCATGAAGGTGTTTTCAAACTGCCCGTAGATGTCTTTCTGAATGTCCTCGAAGTTGGTGTCCTTGCTGCGCTTACTGAACTCACCGCCCAATATTTCTTCCCAATTGGGGCCCCATTCGATCTTCTCCATGCGTTGCCCGGTGATAAGGCTGCGCGGGCGTGCCGTGGGGGCATGCTTCATCTCGGGCGCTGATTGCAGATGATCGTAGTCGAAGGTAAAGGGTTCGTAGTAGTCGTCGATTTGGGGCAGGTTGGGGTTGGCAAAGAGTCGCATCAACAGCTTCCACTTACCACCTTGCCGAGGCTCGATATGGCCATCGGGTTTGCGAACCCAACCACCATTCCATCGGTCTTGGTTCTCCCATTCCTTGGGATAGCCGATGCCAGGCTTGGTCTCGACATTGTTGAACCAGGCGTACTCCACGCCAGGCCGACTGGTCCAGACGTTTTTGCAGGTGACGCTGCAGGTATGGCAGCCGATGCACTTGTCCAGGTTCAGCACCATGCCGATCTGTGCGCGTACTTTCATGAATGGCTCCTTCAGATCGGGTTAGGGGTTTTCGCCTTGAGCCTGGTAGGCCGGCGCCAGGTGGTTGTCTCGAGGGGTGTCGAGCCAATCGATCCGATTCATCTTGCGCACCACCACGAATTCGTCGCGGTTGGTGCCGATGGTCCCGTAATAGTTGAAGCCATAGCTGAACTGCGCGTAACCTCCGATCATGTGGGTCGGCTTGAGCACAATGCGCGTGACGCTGTTGTGGATGCCCCCACGCACACCGGTGATTTCTGAGCCCGGAGTGTTGATGATCTTTTCTTGGGCGTGGTACATCATCAACATGCCGGGGTTCACCCGTTGGCTCACCACGGCGCGGGCTGCAATGGCCCCATTGATGTTGAAGACCTCAACCCAATCGTTGTCCTCGATGCCGGCTCGCTGGGCATCGTCTTCGCTCATCCACACCACGGGGCCACCGCGGTTGAGCGTCAACATCAATAAGTTGTCGCTGTAGGTGCTGTGAATGCCCCACTTTTGGTGCGGCGTGATGAAGTTCAGCAGGATTTCGGTGTGGCCATTGGGACGGATTTGGTGAATGTCTCCCGTGGTCTTCAAGTCCACCGGTGGGCGATAGCTGGACAAGCCCTCTCCAAACGCCCGCATCCAGGGGTGGTCCAGGTAAAACTGTTGACGGCCCGTCAGCGTGCGCCAGGGGATAAGTTCGTGCACATTGGTGTAGCCTGCGTTGTAGCTGACGGTTTCGCTTTCGATGCCACTCCAAGTGGGGCTGCTGATGATCTTGCGCGGCTGTGCTTGCACGTCGCGAAAGCGGATCTTTTCGTCCTCTCGGTACAGCGCCAGGTGCTTGTGTTCCCGACCGGTGGCTTTTTCAAGCGCCTCCCAGGCCTTGACGGCCACGTGGCCGTTGGTTTCAGGGGCCAATTGCAGGATCACCTCGCAAGCATCAATGTCAGTGACGATGCGCGGCATGCCCTGGGTAGGGCCGGGCTCCTGGGTTAGCCCATTGAGCTGTCCCAGTTGGGTCACTTCAGTGTCGGTCTTCCACGCAATGCCCTTGCCGCCGTTACCCACTTTGTTCATCAAGGGGCCCAGGGCCGTGAAACGCTTGTAGACGTTGGGGTAATCGCGCTCCACCACTGTGATCTGCGGCGCCGTCTTGCCGGGGATGAGTTCGCATTGACCCTTTTTCCACTCCAGCGCTTCCAGCGGCTGGGCCAGTTCTCCGGCGGTGTCATGCATCAAGGGGGTGAGCACCACTTCCTTTTCCACGCCCAGGTGGCCCACGCAGACTTCGCTGAAAGCTTTGGCAAAGCCCTTGTAAATTTCCCAATCGCTGCGCGACTGCCACACCGGATCCACCGCGGCACTCAAGGGGTGGATAAAGGGGTGCATGTCGCTGGTGTTGAGGTCGTTCTTTTCGTACCAGCTGGCGGTGGGCAGCACGATGTCTGAGTACAGGCAGGTGGTGCTCATGCGAAAGTCGAGCGTCACCAGCAAATCCAGTTTGCCCTCGGGTGCCTTGTCGTGCCAGACCACCTCGGTGGGTTTGGTGTCGTCGTGCCCCAGGTCTTTGCCCTGGACCCCGTGCTCGGTACCGAGCAGGTGTTTGCAGAAGTACTCGTGGCCCTTGCCACTGGAACCCAACAGGTTGCTGCGCCACACGAACATATTGCGGGGCCAGTTTTGCGGCGCGTCGGGATCCTCGCAGCTCATCTGCAGGGTGCCGTCGCGCAGGGCCTGCACCACATAGTCCTTGGGGTCCAAGCCGGCGGCCTGGGCATCTTTGACCACCTGCATGGGGTGGGTCTTGAGCTGCGGAGCGCTGGGCAACCAACCCATGCGTTCGGCACGCACGTTGTAGTCGATCATGGAGCCTCCCCACTGCGCTTTGTCGGCCAGAGGCGAGACGATCTCTTGCATGTCCAGTTTCTCGTAACGCCACTGGTCGGTGTGGGCGTAGAAGAAGCTGGTGCTGTTTTGCTGACGCGGCGGGCGGATCCAGTCCAGAGCGAAGGCCAGGGCCGTCCAACCGGTCTGCGGGCGCAACTTTTCTTGACCCACGTAATGGGCCCAGCCGCCCCCGCTCTGGCCGATGCAGCCGCACATCATCAACAGGTTGATGACGCCGCGGTAGTTCATGTCGGCGTGGTACCAATGGTTCATCGCCGCACCAATGATGATCATCGATTTGCCGCGCGTCTTGTGTGCGTTGTCGGCAAATTGCCGCGCCACGGTGACGATGTGCTCACGGGGCACCCCCGTGATGTGCTCTGCCCAAGCGGGTGTGTAGGCCGTGTTGTCGTCATAACTGGCGGCACCGTCGCCCAAGCCCCGGTTGATGCCGTATTGCGCGGCCTGGAGGTCGAAGACCGTGGCCACACGCAATGATTGGCTGTCACCCGCTTTGCTGGAGGCCAAGGTGACGCAAGGCACCTTGACGGTGCGTATGTCCCCCCCTTGCGCGTTCGCGGTGAAGTGCGGTGTGGCTTGACCCCCGAAATAGGGCAGGCTCACCTCCACCACATCGTGCGCCTGCGCGCCATCTTCCAACACCGACAGCTTGAGCTGAACCTCTTGGCCGTGACGGCCCTCCTTGCTTTCCAAATTCCAACGGCCGGCATCCTCTCGGCCCTCGGGGCCCCAGCGAAAACCGATGCTGCCGTGTGGCAGCACGGCACGACCGGTGGTGTCAAAAGCCACCGTTTTCCATTCGGGGTGGTTGTCTTGTCCCAACTTTCCACTGAAATCACTGGCCCGCAAATAGCGGTCAGGGACCAGCGTGTGGCGACCATCGGGCAGGGTGTGCTCTTTGAGCAGCACCAGCATGGGCAGGTCGGTGTAGCGCCGGGCGTAGTCGTCAAAGTAGGCGCTTCGTTGCTTGAAGTAAAACTCATTGAGTGCCACGTGACCCATGGCCATGGCCAATGCGGCGTCGGTGCCTTGCTTGGGGTGCAGCCACAGGTCGGCCAGCTTGGCCACTTCGCTGTAGTCGGGAGTCACCGCCACCGTCTTGGCGCCCTTGTAACGCACCTCCGTGAAAAAGTGCGCATCGGGGGTACGTGTCTGGGGCACGTTGCTGCCCCAGGCGATCAGGTAGGTGCTGTTGTACCAATCGGCCGATTCGGGCACGTCGGTCTGCTCACCCCAGATCTGCGGGCTGGCGGGTGGCAGGTCGCAGTACCAGTCATAAAAGCTCATGCAGACACCACCAATCAGGGAGAGGTAGCGTGAACCGGCGGCATAGCTCACCATGCTCATGGCCGGGATGGGGGAAAAGCCAATCACACGGTCTGGACCATGCTTTTTGATGGTGTAGACATTGGCCGCCGCGATGAGTTGGTTCACCTCATCCCACGTGCTGCGCACAAAACCGCCCATGCCCCGTACCTTTTGATAATCGCGGCGGGCTTCGTCGTTTTCCACAATCAGGGCCCATGCATCCACCGGGGTCTTGGCCACTTTGAGTGCCGCGCGCCAGCGCTCGAGCAGTCGGCCGCGCACCATGGGATATTTGACACGGTTGGCGCTGTACAAGTACCACGAGTACGATGCCCCGCGCGCGCACCCTCGCGGCTCGTGGTTGGGCATGTCCCACCGCGTGCGGGGGTAATCGGTTTGCTGGGTTTCCCAAGTGACGATGCCGCCCTTGACGTAGATCTTCCAAGAGCAGCTGCCCGTGCAATTCACCCCATGGGTGCTGCGCACGATTTTGTCGTGCGCCCAACGGTTGCGGTAGGCATCTTCCCAGGTGCGGTCTTCGCCAGTGGTCAGGCCGTGCCCCTGAGAAAAGGTCTCCTTGGGCAGGGTGAAGTGCGTCAGTCGATCCAGAAAGTGGCTCATGGGGTGCTTTCGAGAAAGGCGAGTCTGGGGGTCTTGGGGTGTCGGGGGTCTTGTCGGGACCGATGCGGGTCAGCACGGCATGGGCGCATGTCGGCGGCTGTAAAACCACCAGGTGATCGCGATGCAGGTCCCATAGAACGCGATGAACATCCAAAGCGCCGCGTCCACGCTGCCAGTAGCGGCGATTGACGTGCCGTAGCTCTTGGGGATGAAAAAGCCGCCATAGGCCCCAATGGCCGAGCTGAAGCCCAGCACGGCAGCGGCCTCCTTGTTGGCGTCTTTGACGGCCTGCTCTTGTTCAGCGGGAGAAGAACCTGCTTCGCGTTGACGCTCGGTGAGAAAAATCACCGGAATCATCCGGAAGGTACTGCCGTTGCCAATGCCCGCGCACGCGAACAGCGCCATGAAGGACACCAAGAAGCCATTGAAGGAGCCTCCTTGCCCGGTCGCTGCTGCTGATGGCATGAACTGCAGCACGGCATAAACCCCCATCGCCATGGCGATGAAGTTCCAAAAGGTCACTCGGGCACCTCCCAGCTTGTCGCTGAGCCAGCCTCCGAGGGGGCGAGCGAGCGCACCCACCAAGGGCCCAAGCCACGCGTATTGCAGGGCGTTCACACCTGGGAACTGGCTCTTGATGAGCAAGGGGAATCCGGCAGAATAGCCAATGAAGCTACCGAAGGTGCCGAGATAGAGCCAGCACATGAGCCAGTTGTGCGAGCGCTTGAAGATGACCGCCTGGTCGGAAAAGCTCGCCTTGGCTTCGGCCAGATCGTTCATCCCAAACCATGCGGCCAATGCCGAAGCGGCAATGAACGGTACCCAAATGAATCCTGCGTTTTGCAGCCACAGCGATGTGGTTTGCCCGGCTTTGGTGAGAGTGGCAGGTTCGCCTCCGAGCGAGCCAAACACACTGGCCGTGATGACCAGAGGCACCACAAACTGCACCAGCGATACCCCCAAGTTGCCCAAGCCCGCATTCATGCCCAAGGCATAGCCCTTTTGGCTCTTGGGAAAAAAGAAGCTGATGTTGGCCATGGAGCTGGCAAAGTTGCCTCCACCCAAACCACACAGCAGGGCCAGGGCTACCATCACCTCATAAGGTGTTTGCGCGTTTTGGACCGCCAAGCCAATGCCCAGTGCCGGAATCAGGAGGCTGGCTGTGGACAGGGCCGTCCAGCGCCGTCCACCGAAGATGGGTACCGCAAACGAATAGAAAATGCGCAAGGTGGCGCCGCACAGGGCGGGCAAGGCCGCCAACCAAAACAGCTGGTTGGTGGTGTATCGAAAGCCCACGGCGGGCAGGTTCACCACCACCACCGACCACACCATCCACACCGCAAAGGCGAGCATGAGGGCAGGAATGGACAACCAGAGGTTGCGTTGTGCGATGCCATGGCCCGAAGCGGCCCAGGTATGTGCGTCTTCCGGATTCCATTGTTGGATGACATGACTGGCCATAAGACCTCCAAGAAAAAGTCGTTGAGGGTTCACCGCCCGAAGGAACGGGACATCCCCTGAAGCGGCGAAGGTGGTGCCCCCGGCCCCAACATGGGCGTCTTGCGGACCTCGGTCCAGTAGTTCCAGATGAGTGACACCCACACCACGCCGTACATCAACATGAAAGCGCTGGAGCGAACGCCGGTGAGGTCCAGAAGTGCACCGAACAAAATCGGCAGCACAAAGCCGCCCAAACCGCCTGCCAGGCCCACGATTCCGCTGATGGTGCCGATGTTGTCCGGGTAATCGTCACTGATGTATTTGAAGACGCTGGCCTTGCCGAACGCCCAGGCCACACCCAAGATCGCCATCAGTACCGTGAAGCCCACCACATCCAAGCCGATATGCATCGTCCTGGGCCCCGTGGCGGTGTAGATCACCAAATCGGTCTGCGGATAACTCAACAAGAACAGGCAAATCCAGCTCACCCATAACACCCACCAGGTGACACTGTGGGCGCCGTATCGGTCCGAAAGGGCACCCCCGATGGCGCGCAATACGCCGCCCGGCAGCGAAAAGCAGGCTGCCAGCAGGGCCGCCACGCGAATGTCCAGCCCGTACTCGCCCACGTAGTACTGCACCATCCACAGACTCAGCGCTACGTAGCCACCAAACACGATGCTGTAGTACTGGCAGTACTTGAGCACCTTGGGATCTTTGAGGGCCTTGAGTTGGTCCACAAACCGTGTGTGAGAGGGCACCCGGTGGCATGGGTCGCTGGCGCTACCCAGCCAGAACACAATGAGCGTGCCCAACATCACGGCGGCGTAGACCTGTGGCACTATGGCCCAGCCAAAGGCCACCAACAGGGCAGGGGCTACAAACTTGTTCACGGCCGCACCGGAATTACCGGCCCCGTACACGCCCATGGCCAGGCCTTGGCGATTGCGAGGGAACCAGCGCGCCACATAAGGTGTGCCCACCGAAAACGACCCCCCTGCCAATCCCACAAACAGGCCGATCACCAAGAAGTGCCAGAACTGCGTGGCATAGGCCATCAGCCAGATGGCCGGAACGGTCGCTGCCATCAAGATGGCCATGACGATGCGTCCACCAAACCGATCGGTCCAGATGCCCAAAGGCACGCGGATCAGCGAGCCCGTCAATACAGGCGTGGCGGTCAGCAGGCCGAACTCCGTGGCATTGAGGCCTAGCGTCTTCTTCAACGGAATACCGATGACACCAAACATCATCCACACCATGAAGCACACGGTGAAGGCCAGGGTGCTGACGGCAAGTACCGACCAGGCCTGCCGGGGGATGGGGGCGGTGGTGGAGGAGGGGGCAGGGCACATAGGGCGGTCCGTTCTCATCGATGGCGAGACTGTCCCGCGGAGCGGCCTGCGCCGCCATCCCTCTATCAGCATGAAATGCGCCTGCAAAAGAACGATGGGCCCCTCAGGACCCATCGTTCGAAAGAACTATGCCGACCTGTCCGCCGTCAGCGACCCGGTGTGTGACCCCACCGCGCCGGCCGCTTGTCGATGAACGCCTGTACGCCCTCCAGCGCGCTGTCATCCATCATGTTGCAGGCCATGGTCTGTGCAGCATCGGTATAGGCGGCCTCCATGCCGCCTTCGATCTGCCGGTAAAAGAGCTGTTTGCCCATGACCAGAGCCAGCCGAGGTTTGGCCAAGATGCTCGCCACCAGGGCCTCCACCGCAGCGTCCAATTGATCAGGCTCAGCCACGCGGTTGATCAAACCCTTGTCTTTGGCCTCTTGGGCGCTGATGAACTCACCCGTGGCGAGCATTTCAAACGCCGCCTTGCGCGACAGGTTGCGGCTGAGCGCCACGCTGGGGGTGGCACAGAACAAACCCAGATTGACGCCGCTGACGGCAAAGCGCGCCGTGCTGGCGGCCACGGCCAAGTCGCACTGCGCCACCAGCTGGCAGCCAGCAGCCGTGGCAATGCCTTGCACCTTGGCGATCACGGGCACGGGCAGCTTTTGCAGGCTCATCATCATGCGGCCGCACTGCGCAAACAGCGTTTGGTAATAGGCCAGTGACGGCTCCGCACGCATTTCCTTCAGGTCGTGGCCAGCGCAAAAAGCATTGCCGTTCGCAGCAATCACCACCACGCGCAAGGCATCGTCCTGGGCCAGCAAGTCCAACTCCTGCTGCAGCGCCTCCAAGAGACCTTCGCTCAACGAATTGAACGCCCGCGGGCGGTTGAGTGTCAGTGTGATGACGCCCCGTCCATCGTCGTGGCGCAGCACCAGGGAATCTTGTGTCGGTGTCATGGGCTTCTCCCTCATTCAATGGCCGAAGTTGACTTGGCGCGTTCGCGCAGCTGAAACTTTTGGATCTTGCCGGTGGACGTCTTCGGGATGGGTTCAAACCGCACCTCCTTGGGTACTTTATAGCCTGCCAGCAGGGTCTTGCAATGGGCGATCAGCTCAGGCGCGGTCACGGTCACCCCAGGCTTGAGCTCGACATAGGCCAGCGGCGTCTCGCCCCACTTGGGGTCGGGCTTGGCCACCACCGCGCAGGCCACTACGGCCGGATGGCGGTAGAGTGCGTCTTCCACCTCGATGGAGCTGATGTTCTCGCCACCCGAGATGATGACGTCCTTGCTGCGATCTTTGATTTTCACGTAGCGGTCGCTCTCCATCACAGCCAAGTCGCCCGTGTGGAACCATCCACCCTCGAAGGCCTTCTCTGTAGCCTGTGGGTTTTTTAAATAGCCCTTCATCACGATATTGCCCCGGAACATGATCTCGCCCATGGTCTGGCCGTCGGCATCCACCTCTTGCATTGACTCGGGGTTCATGACGGTCATGCCCTCTTGCAAGGGGTAGCGCACGCCTTGGCGCCCATTCAACCGCGTCTGCTCTGACAAATCTTGATCAGCCCAGGTGGCCCGCTTGGAGGCACCTGCCGCAGGGCCATACACCTCGGTCAATCCATACACATGGGTGATGTCAAACCCGATTTGGGCCATGCCTTCGATCATGGCCGCAGGAGGCGCAGCACCGGCCACCATGCCGCGAACCTGCTGGGTGATGCCGCTGCGCAACTCGGGCGGCGCGTTGTAGATCAGACTGTGCACGATGGGCGCCGCGCAGTAATGGTCCACGTGGTGGTCACGCATCGCATCCAAGATGGCCTTGGCCTCCACCCGGCGCAAGCACACGTGCGTGCCGGCTTGCAGCGCCACCGTCCATGGGAAGCACCAGCCGTTGCAGTGGAACATGGGCAAGGTCCACAGGTAGCGCGGAAATTGCGGCATCGTCCACGTGACCGCGTTGCACACCGCGTTCAAGTACGCACCCCGATGGTGGGTGACCACGCCCTTGGGATCACCCGTGGTGCCGCTGGTGTAGCTTACGGCGATGGCGTCCCATTCGTCCGCCGGGCCCTCCAGTCGCGCGAGCGGCGCATGAGCCGCCAGCCAGGCTTCGAACTCCAGCGTACCCACGCGCTCGCCGGCGCCCGTGTACTCGCTGTCGCAGACGTCAATCACCAGGGGTGACCGGCCATGGTCGGTCTGCAGTGCTCGCAGCGCAGGTCCCATCACCGGCGCGAATTCGCGGTCGGTGATCAGCACCTTGGCTTCGCAATGGTTCATCTGCCAGGCCAGCAGCGGTGCGTCCA
>CAZCJB010000023.1:0-27758 GCA_964498795.1 uncultured Rubrivivax sp.
AACGCGTGGGGGTCGCCCCGTGCACAGAGTCCACCCGGCTCCTCCCGGCGCGTTCCGAATCGCTGAACCTGGCTCCAGCATCCCCGCTGTAATACCCGCTGCAAGGCTTCATCGCGCGCGTTGACCACAAGGCGACCGCTTGCCGGCACGGTGCGCACCAGGTGGTGAAACTGGGTTTCAATGGCCGCCAGCTCCGGGAAGATGTCCGCGTGGTCATGCTCCAAATTGTTCAAGATGGCAGTACGAGGCCGGTAATGCACGAACTTGCTGCGCTTGTCGAACAGCGCCGTGTCGTACTCATCCGCTTCAATGACAAAACAAGCACCCTGTCCCAGCCTCGCAGAAATACCGAAGTTCAATGGCACACCACCCACCAGAAAACCCGGTTGCAGCCCCGCCGCCTCCAAGATCCAGGTCAACATGGAGGTGGTGCCCGTTTTGCCATGGGTGCCCGCCACGGCCAACACATGCCGGCCGTGAAGCACATGGTCGGCCAACCATTGCGGACCGCTTGTATAGCGAACACCCGCATCGAGAATGGCTTCCATGAGCGGGTTGCCTCGCGAGACCACGTTGCCCACCACGAACACATCAGGCTTGAGCGCGAGTTGGTCCGCCGAGAAACCCTCGATCAGCTCGATACCCAAAGCGCGGAGTTGGTCGCTCATCGGCGGATACACATTGGCATCACACCCCGTGACCCGATGACCGGCCTCACGGGCCAGCGCGGCCAGGCCGCCCATGAAAGTGCCGCAAATGCCGAGAATGTGCAGGTGCATGATGGTCAAGCCCGCAAGGCGCCGCGGGCGGCTTCCAGGGTCTGATCAATGTCGGCCTCACTGTGGGCCGCACTGACGAATCCTGCCTCGTACAGCGCGGGGGCCAGATAAACGCCGCGCTCGAGCATGCCGTGGAAGAATCGGTTGAATCGGTCTTTGTCGGTGGCCATCACGGCCGGGTAATTCTGCGGCAAGGTCGCGTTGAAAAAGAACCCAAACATGCCGCCTTGGCTGTCGGCACAAAACGGCACACTTGCCTCCTTGGCGACCTGGGTCAGTCCCTGTGTCAGGGCGTGTGTCTTGCTCGATAGCGCTTCAAAGAAGCCAGGCTTGGCAATTTCTTTCAAGGTGGCCAATCCACAAGCTGTGGCCACGGGATTGCCGCTGAGCGTGCCCGCCTGGTACACGGGCCCCAACGGCGCCAGTCGGCTCATCACGTCACGACTGCCACCGAACGCCGCCAAGGGCATGCCGCCGCCTATGACCTTGCCAAAGACACTCATGTCGGGTTTGAACCCCGGGATGAGCCCTGCGTAGACGCTTTGTGCACCACCCAGGGCCACGCGAAATCCGGTCATCACTTCGTCGAAAACCAGCAAGGCGCCGTGGCGCGTGCAAAGCTCGCGCAGTCGGGTCATGAAAGGCACACTGGCACGCACAAAATTCATATTGCCGGCAATGGGTTCCACCATCACGCAGGCGATGTCTTTGCCTTGCGTGGCAAAGGCTTCCTCCAGTTGCGCCATGTGGTTGTACTCGAGCACCAGCGTGTGTTGAACCACTTCGGGTGGCACCCCTGCGCTGGTGGGATGACCGAAGGTGGCCAAGCCCGAACCGGCCTTGACCAACAGGGCGTCCGCATGGCCGTGGTAGCAGCCCTCAAACTTGATGATCTTGGAGCGACCCGTGGCTCCCCGCGCCAGTCGCAAGGCACTCATACCCGCTTCGGTGCCGCTGGAGACCAAACGAATTTGCTCGACGCTGGGCACCAGGGAGATGATGGCTTCAGCCAATTCAATCTCGCGCTCGGTGGGGGCCCCGAAGCTGAATCCGTCGGCGGCAGCGCGCTGCACGGCCTCCAAGACTGCCGGGTGTCCGTGACCCAAGATCATCGGACCCCAGGAGCCGATGTAGTCTATGTAGCGACGACCCTCCGCATCCCACATTGCGCTGCCGTGGGCTCGGGTGATGAAGCGAGGCGTTCCGCCTACAGCCCGAAAGGCCCGTACCGGTGAGTTGACGCCGCCAGGAATGACTTGCTGGGCTCGGGCAAATAGAGCGTCGTTAGTGGACACGGCGTGAACCTCCAGATTGAGGGTCCGAAGCATCAGGGCTGGCTTCGGGATCTCCTTGGCCTGCCGGTGGATCTTGACCCGCCTCTCCAGGAGGCAGCGCCCAGAAAAACCGGTCCGGCACGACGTGACCCATGCCCGGCCGGAACCCGGCATCCAAGCTTTGATCTAAGAAAGTCAAGGCTTCGCCGACGGCCGACTGCAAGTCGGCGCCGGCCGCCAGCAAGGACGCCAACGCTGCGGACAAGGTATCACCGGCACCGACGAAAGAGGCTTCAAAGCGTTCGAATTTCTCCCCCGCCAGCGCGCCTTGAGGCGAGGCCAGAACGTTGTCCAGCTGCTGCTGAGCACCTTTGGTGGGCAACACAATCCCTGTCACGAGCACATAGCGCGTGCCATGCTCGCTGGCAGCCACGGCAAGTTCGCGAGGAGACGCAGGGCGCTCGTTGTCCCAATCCGGCAGCAGCAAGTCGGTCAGCGTTTTGCGATTTCCCACGAGCACTTCGGCCGCCGGCAAGATGAGTTCTCGGTAAGCCTCTAAATAGGGCAGAAGTTGATCTTCTTCCAGCCAACTCAGATCCGGCATGTAGGCCACCAAGGGTACTTCGGTGTAGTCGGACAATACTTCCGCCACGGCTGCCACGGTATCTGCGGAACCCAAGAAACCGACTTTCCAGCCCGAAATGGAGATGTCCTCCAGGATCGTTCGGGCTTGCTCCATCACCGCCTCCTCATCCATCGGGTGATGGTCGAAGATTTCTGCGGTGTCCCTCATCAGGATGGAGGTGACCACGCTCAAGGGGTGAGCACCCATGGCTGCGATGGTGGCCACATCACCGGCCAACCCACCGGCACCGCTGGGGTCGTTGACGTTGAAGGTCATGACACATGCAGGCGAAGAAGTTTCGGTGCCTGGGCTGGGCCCATCCATGGAGGAGAAATCGGTGTTCATCAGTCGGGTCGGTACAATGCTGCTCATTGTAGTGACCCACTCATTGAAGATCGTGACGGAACCTCAAACTTGGATGTGCTTAATCTGCGGCTGGATTTATGACGAGGCCGCCGGCGATCCGGAGCACGGCATCCCAGCAGGTACCCCCTGGGACAAGGTGCCCATGAACTGGACCTGCCCGGAGTGCGGGGCGCGCAAGGAAGATTTTGAAATGGTGCCCGTCTAGGGCATTGCACCTGGTTTCTTGACCACGGCGTAGCGCAGCAAGGTCTTCTGTCGGGCTTCGTCGTGGTTGACGATGGGCAGAGGATAGTCTCGCCCCAGCGAAATTCCCGCCGCTTGCAGGTCGATCGGTCGTGCGGTCCACGGAGCGTGCACTGTCTTGTCAGGCAACGCGCTCAACTGCGGCAAGTAGCGCCGAATAAAGCGCCCCTGAGGATCGAACTTCTCACTCTGCGTGGTGGGATTGAAAATTCGAAACCAAGGTTGAGCATCGCAGCCGCTTGAAGCGGCCCATTGCCACCCCCCATTGTTGGCCGCCAGATCGAAATCGTTCAGCTTTTCCGCGAAGTAGCGCTCCCCCCAACGCCAATCCAAGCCCAGGTCCTTGGTGAGGAAGCTGGCCACCACCATGCGAAGCCGGTTGTGCATGTAGCCAGTCTGGTTCAGCTGCAGCATCGCTGCATCCACCAAGGGGTAACCCGTCCTGCCCTCGCGCCAGGCGGCGAACAAGACCTGAGCCTGCTTGCCATGTTCCCAACGGATGCGGTCGTATTCCGGGCGGAAGGCTCGGTCCACCACGTGAGGATGGTGGTGAAGCACCTGGTGATAGAAGTCCCTCCAGATCAGCTCAGAAAGCCACACCTCAGCACCCCTGGAGCCCGCCTGCGCGCGCCCCCAGGCCTCGCGCACCAGATGGCGGATGGACACCGTCCCAAACCGCAAATGGGTGCTGAGATAGCTGGGCCCTTTGATCGCCGGGTAATTTCTTGCGCGGTCATAGTCGTCGATCCGCTCCAGCAAAAAGTCCTCCAGCAAGGACAATCCACCCAAGGTGCCGGTGGGCAGCGCGAGATTTGCCAGGTTGGTGGCTTCGAACCCCAGGTCGCTCAGAGAAGGCACGCCCCGAAGCGGCTCGGGCACCATGGCCAGTGCATCGGCCAGAGCGCCCACCTCCATCGCTTGCACAGACACCGACGACAGCCGTTTGAGCCACGCGTTTTTGTACGGTGTGAAGACTCCGTAGGGGGTACCGCCACCGGTCAACACCTCCGAGCGCTCGAAGATCACATGGTCTTTGACGGTGTGAAAAGCCACGCCGACATCGGCCAAGGCGCCTCGGACACGCGCATCTCGGGCGAGCGCGTAGGGGTCATCGTCATGGCTCGCGTGTACCGCTTGCACCCCTAAATGGGAGGCCAGCCGAGGGATTTCGTGGGCGGCCACCCCATGTTTCACGATCAAGCCTGCGCCCGCCACACCCCGGGCTTGGCCCAGCCGCTGAAGATCACCGTCTAGTGCGAGCACCGACTCGCGGATGAACTCCACCCGCCGGTCAGATCGAGGCAGTGAATCGAGCAGCTCGGAATCAAACACAAAGACGCACCACACCTGGCGTGCGGACCGCAGGGCCTGGTGCAGCGCCGCATGGTCATGTGAGCGCAGATCCCGGCGCAACCACACGAGGGCTCGATCGAGCGCGCGTTCAGGCGCGGGATTTTGTTTCAGGGGGCGGGCTGACATGCCTCAAATTGTCGCTCGGGAATAGAATCCCGGCATGTCATCTGGCGATTCGATCAACTTTACCAACCAGTTCCTGATCGCCATGCCGGGCATGTTGGATGACAATTTTGCCCGGACGGTCGTCTACATGTGCGAACACACCGACAAGGGTGCTCTCGGTCTGGTCATCAACCGGCCAATCAACATCACCCTCAAGGGGCTGTTCGACAAGATCGAACTTTCGCTCGGCCGCCAGGATCTCGAAGATCAGCCCGTCTTCTTTGGCGGCCCGGTGCAAACCGAGCGGGGATTCGTGCTGCACGACAAAATCGGAATGGACGATGGGCCTTTCAACTCGACCTTGCGCATTGCCGGAGGCGCATTGGAAATGACCACCAGCCGCGATGTGCTGGAGGCCATTTCCAGCGGGGCCGGCCCCAAGCGCATGCTCGTGACGCTGGGCTACAGCGGCTGGAGTGCGGGGCAACTCGAAGAAGAAATCACCCGCAACGGCTGGCTGACGGTGGATGCTGACCCTGCAGTCATCTTCGATACCCCAGTGGAGCAACGATACGAGCGCGCCTTGTCATTGCTGGGCTTTGATCCCTTCATGCTGAGCCAGGAGGCGGGTCATGCCTGAGCGTGGGGCCCAAAGCTTCCTCGCCCTCGATTTTGGGCAGCGCCGTGTGGGGGTCGCTGTGGGCAACACCTTGTTGGGGCATGCCCGTCCCCTGAAGACCCTCTGCGTGCAAGGCCCGGCACGGTTTGAGGCCATCGAGTCCTTGCTCAAAGAGTGGCTTCCCGATGCCTTGGTGGTGGGTGTTCCCTTGCACCCGGATGGAGCGCCTCACGACAACACCCGCCGGGCACAACGATTTGCCCGCCAACTTCAAGCGCGGTTCCATTTGCCCGTGCATGAAGTAGACGAGCGATACACCACCACCGAGGCGCTGTCGCAAGGCGCGCGCGATGTGGATGCGGCGGCTGCCGCCGTCATTCTCGACCAATTTCTCAGGACCTTGCACGATGATGCTTTCGCTGGACGCTGAGGCCCTGTACGGCGAGCTTCGCCAGGGCATACGACCCCTCTTGAGCGAAGGAGCGGTGCTCGTAGGGATTTGGTCAGGAGGCGCCTGGTTGGCGCAGCGCCTGCAACAAGACCTTGAACTCAGTGGCCGACACGGCGTGATTTCCAGCACCTTGCATCGCGATGATTTTGGTGAGCGCGGCCTGTCTCGGGCCACCGACGTCACCGATCTGCCCTTCTCCATCGAGGGGCGTCGTGTGGTGCTGGTTGATGACGTGCTGTACACCGGCCGCACCATTCGGGCTGCCCTCAATGAGCTTTATGACTTTGGCCGTCCGCAGAGTGTGACGCTGGCGGTGCTGGTCGATCGAGGCGGACGAGAGCTGCCCATCGAAGCTGCCTATGCCGCGGCGAGAATTGTCTTGCCGAAGACGCAACGTTTGTCCCTGGAGCGTGATCCCCAGGGTGCATTCACCTTCAAGGTGGAGGACCAGGCCTGATGCTGATGCGCCGCAATCCCCAACTCAACGCGCATGGTGAGCTGATTCACCTGCTGTCTATTGAAGGCCTGCCCAAAGAGGTGGTGACCCAGATCCTCGACACGGCCAGCACGTTTTTGTCAGTGAGTGATCGAGACGTCAAAAAGGTGCCACTGTTGCGTGGCAAAAGCGTATTCAATCTGTTCTTCGAAAACTCCACCCGCACACGCACCACCTTCGAGATTGCCGCCAAGCGCCTGTCAGCCGACGTGCTCAACCTGGACATCGCCCGCTCATCCACAGCCAAGGGCGAAAGCTTGTTGGACACCATTGCCAATCTCTCGGCCATGCAGGCTGATATGTTCGTGGTGCGCCACGGCGAGAGCGGTGCACCGTACCTGATCGCGCAGCACTGCGCACCCCATGTGCATGTGGTCAATGCGGGCGATGGACGTCACGCGCATCCCACCCAGGGGTTGCTGGACATGTACACCATCCGTCATTACAAGCCGAAATTTCAGGACCTGACAGTGGCCATCGTGGGGGACATCGTCCACTCGCGGGTGGCGCGCTCCGACATCCATGCGCTTACCACCTTGGGTGTGCCGGAAATTCGGGCGGTGGGCCCCAAGACCTTGGTGCCCGGTGATCTGCGTGACATGGGCGTGCGCGTGTGTCATGACATGGCCGAGGGCATCCGGGATGCCGATGTCATCATCACGCTTCGCCTGCAAAACGAGCGCATGAGCGGGGCCATGCTGCCGAGTTCTGGCGAGTTCGCCAAGTCTTGGGGCTTGACGCCTGAAAAACTGGCGCTGGCCAAATCCGATGCCATCGTCATGCATCCGGGCCCCATCAACCGAGGTGTTGAAATTGACTCTCGGGTGGCCGATGGGGTGCAAAGCGTGATCCTGCCTCAGGTCACTTTCGGGATTGCCGTGCGCATGGCAGTCATGTCCATCATTGCGGGGAATTCGGCATGAACATCGTGGTGCGAAATGGCCGTGTGATGGACCCGGCATCGGGGCGTGACGAGCGCGCCGATGTGGCCATCGCGTCGGGCCGCATCGTGGCCATCGGGCAGGTGGGACCTGAATTTGAGGCCGCTCGAGAGTTGGATGCCCAAGGCTGTGTGGTCATGCCGGGCTTGGTCGACCTGTCGGCGCGCCTGCGAGAACCGGGTGAGGAGCAACAAGGCTATTTGGAAAGCGAGTTGCACGCTGCCGCGGTGGGGGGGATTACGAGCTTGGTCTGCCCCCCCGACACCGACCCGACTTTGGATGAGCCTGGCTTGGTGGAGATGCTCAAATTTCGAGCTCGCAAGTTGGGCTTGTGCCGGCTCTTCCCCCTGGGCGCCCTGACACGTGGCCTGGAAGGCGAAGCACTGACGGAGATGGCTGAGTTGACCGAGGCCGGCTGCGTGGGTTTTTCCCAGGCTGAAGTGGGCATCGCGGACACCCAGGTGCTCCTGCGTGCCTTGCAATACGCGGCGACCTATGGTTATGGGGTGTGGTTGCGACCCCAAGACCGCTGTTTGGGGCGCGGCGTCGCGGCCAGCGGTTCTGTAGCCACTCGGTTGGGATTGTCCGGTGTGCCCACGGCCGCTGAGACCATTGCGCTGCACACGATTTTCGAGCTCATGCGTGCGACGGGAGCTCGCGTCCACCTGTGTCGTATTTCCAGTGCGGCGGGTGTAGCGCTCGTGCGCGCTGCCAAGGCCGAAGGGTTGCCGGTCACGGCGGACGTGAGCATCAATTCTCTGCATTTGACCGATGCCGACATTGGTTTTTTCAACCCTGACATGCGACTGTCGCCCCCCTTGCGCCAGCAACGTGATCGAGACGCGCTGCGTGCGGGGCTGGCGGACGGTACCCTGGATGCGCTGGTCAGCGACCACGTGCCTGTGGGCGGCGATGAAAAGCAATTGCCCTTTGCGGAGGCTATGCCGGGCGCGACGGGGTTGGAGCTGCTGTTGAGCCTGACCCTCAAGTGGGCCCAGGAAGATCGCATCCCCATGGCCCACGCCCTCTCGGTGGTCACGGCCCAGCCGGTGCGTGTGTTGGGGGCTGCCCTGGGTTCCATGGGGCAAAGTGCGGGCCAGTTGGTCGAAGGGGGCGTGGCCGACCTGTGTATTTTTGATCCCGAGGCCCAGTGGTCGGTGAGCCCGCAGACGCTGTCCAGCCAGGGCAAGCACACGCCCTTTGCGTTTGTCCATGGCGGCACGTGCATGCCCGGACGCGTCAGGGCCACGCTGGTGGCGGGCACGGTGGCTTACCAAGCCCCTTCATCCTCGACTTGATCCTCGGTCCCAACGAATTCACAGAGGCTGGCTTGTGATCGACTCGGGTTGGCGTACGCTGCGAGCGGGCTACCGCTTGGCGGCGGTGCTGTTGCACGGTCTGCACGGGCTGTGGGTGGTGCTCGTTCTATTTCCCTGGCTTCCCCTCGAGCAGCGGCATGCGCGTATCCGAGGGTGGAGCGAGAAGATGTTCAGAGCCCTGGGGATGGAACTGCGCATCCACGGAGAGGCTCACGATGGCCCCACTCTCTTGGTGGCCAATCATGTGTCTTGGCTGGACATCATGGCGCTTCATGCGGTGTGCCCGCGCGCCCGCTTTGTCTCCAAAGCACAAGTGCGGCATTGGCCGGTGGTCCATCGCCTGGTGGATGCGGCGGGCACGCTGTACATCGAGCGCGAGCGAGCTCGCGATGCGCTGCGCGTGGTGCACCAGATGGCCGAGGCGTTGCGAGAGGGCCAAACGGTGGCGGTCTTTCCAGAAGGCACGACCGCCGATGGTCATACCTTGTTGCCGTTTCATGCCAATCTGCTGCAGGCCGCGGTGGCCACTGCCACCCCCATCCAACCTGTCGCATTGCGATTTTCTGATGCCGACTCATTGGTGAGTGAGGCCGCGCAATACTTGGGCGATACCACCCTGGCACAAAGCCTGTGGCGCCTGGCCAAGGCCGAGGGCATGGTGGTGACCTTATGGTTCCTGAGCGCACGCGCCACGGCACATGCCGATCGCCGAATGCTCGCCCAAAGATTGCGGCAAGACATCGAAGAGGCCTTGTCATGAATACCGCTACCTTGGCCATTCGCCGAGTGGGCATCGACACCTGGCGCGAAAGCGTGGTCTTTTTGCACCGGGATTGTCCAATCGTGCGCGCGGAGGGTTTTCAGGCCCTGGCCAAGGTGCAGGTACACGCCAACGGCTGCACGATTGTGGCCGTGCTCAATGTCGTGGACGATGTGTGCATTGTGGAACCTCGCGAACTGGGCTTGAGCGAAGATGCATTCGCGCGACTCAAAGTGGCACCGGGCCACCCTGCGACGGTCGAGCATGCGCAACCCCCCGCTTCCTTGGCGGCCCTGCACCGCAAGATCGCGGGTGAGCGGCTGGACCGTGAGGCCATGGTGGCCCTGGTGAAGGACATCGCAGCGGCTCGATACTCCAAGATCGAGTTGGCTGCATTTGTGGTGGCCACCCATCAAAATGAATTGGACCGCGACGAGGTGTGGCATTTGACCGAAGCCATGATCGAAGTGGGTCAAAGGATTGACTGGCAAAAAGAGGTCGGCAAGGTCCCGGTCGTCGACAAGCATTGCATCGGTGGCATCCCGGGCAATCGAACATCTATGATCGTGGTGCCCATCGTGGCCGCGCATGGGATGCTCTGCCCCAAGACCTCCTCTCGGGCCATCACCTCGCCAGCGGGCACCGCGGACACGATGGCTGTTTTGGCCGAAGTGGAACTCCCACTTGAGCGGCTCAAGCAAATCGCGCGTGACACCCGGGCGTGCTTGGCGTGGGGGGGCACTGCCGATCTGTCTCCTGCAGACGATATCCTGATCTCGGTGGAGCGACCTTTGGCCATCGATTCGCCAGGGCAAATGGTGGCGTCCATTCTTTCGAAAAAGGTGGCTGCCGGTTCGACCCATCTGGTCTTGGACATCCCCATGGGGCCCACGGCCAAAGTTCGCTCCATGGAGGCTGCGCAACGGCTCAAGCGCTTGTTCGAGTACGTGGCCAGCCGGGTCGGCCTGCAATTGGATGCGGTCATCACCGACGGCACCCAACCTATCGGCCGGGGCGTGGGCCCGGTGCTCGAGGCTCGAGATGTGATGCAGGTGTTGAGCAACGACCCCGCCGCGCCCCAAGACTTGCGGCAAAAGGCCTTGCGACTGGCTGCACGCATGATCGAATTTGATCCTGATGTGAGGGGCGGTGACGGCGAGCGCATCGCGCGCGATATCCTCGAATCGGGACGGGCGCTCGAGCGCATGAATGCCATTTTGGACGCGCAAGGTCGCCGCAAGGAGCCCGTCCGACCGGGTCCATTGGTGTTCGAGGTCGTCGCCCCATCGCAGGGCGAGATCAGTGGCATTGACAATCTGCGACTGGCTCGCATCGCTCGATTGACGGGAGCGCCACAGGTCGAAGGGGCGGGCGTGGACCTCTTTGCGCGTTTGGGCTCAAAAGTACTTGCTGGCCAGCCGCTTTATCGGCTGCACGCGTGTTTCGAAGCCGACTTGGCCTTTGCTCGACGCATGGCCGAGGCGGACAGCGGCTTTACCGTGACGTCATCGCCTTGACCTTTGCATTACCGTTTGCCTTGGTTGGCGACGGCGGCAGCGGCTTGCACGGCGGCTTGCGCGTCGCCCAAGTACTGGCTGCGCAGAGGTTTGAGCTGTGCGTCCAGCTCGTAGACGAGTGGAATGCCATTGGGGATGTTCAACCCCACAATGTCCGTGTCCGAAATGCCGTCCAGGTACTTCACCAGCGCTCGAATGCTGTTGCCATGCGCGGCGATGACCACCCGCTGACCCGACAAGATCGCTGGCGCGATGCGCTCCTGCCAACACGGCAAAACGCGAGCCACGGTGTCCTTCAGGCATTCGGTCAGGGGAACCTGGGAGGGGGTCAACTGGGCATACCTAAGGTCCATGCGTTCGCAACGGGCATCGGTGGGGTCCAAGGCAGGAGGCGGCGTGTCGTAGCTGCGTCTCCACACCAGCACCTGCTCATCTCCATATTGCCGAGCCATGTCGGATTTGTTGAGCCCCTGCAGGGCCCCGTAGTGACGCTCGTTGAGCCGCCAGTCATGCACCACAGGCAGCCAGGTGCGATCCATGGCGTCCAGGCAGTGCCACAGGGTCCATACCGCACGCTTGAGCACCGAGGTATAGGCGACGTCGAACTCAAATCCTGAGGCCTTAAGCAGCTGCCCGGCTTGCATAGCCTGGGACACGCCAGTGGGCGTCAGCGGCACATCGGTCCATCCGGTGAAGCGGTTTTCCAGGTTCCAGACTGATTCGCCATGGCGAACGAGCACGAGCTTGTACATCACGGATCCATGCAAGGGTGAGCCCACGATTCTATAATCCGCCCCTCAGGAGTGGCTTTGCACACATGTTGAATTTTCTTCTGGATCAGTGGTTCCTCGTCGTCATGGCTTTGGTGTCGGGCGGCATGCTGCTGTGGCCCCAGCTGCGCAGTCAGGCGGGGGGTCACGCCATCAATGTGGCCGAAGCCGTGCGGCTGATCAACCGAGAAAAGGGTGTCCTCATCGATGTGAGTGAGCCTTCCGAGTTCGCATCGGCGCATGCCAATGGCTCCAAGAACATCCCGTTCGGGCGGATTGAATCCTCCAAAGATCTTCCCAGCAACAAAGCGCTTCCCATCATCTTGGTGTGCCCATCGGGCGCGCGTGCAGGCCGTGCGGCCGGGTTGCTACGAGCCAAGGGCTATGAGAAGGTGGCCTCCTTGGCCGGCGGACTCTCGGCTTGGCGTGAGGCCAATTTGCCACTCGATAAAGCTTCTCACACCACAGCCTGATCCCGGGAGCATTGCATGCAAATTGTCAAGATGTACACCACTCAGGTGTGCCCATACTGCACACGCGCGAAATCTCTGCTGCAACAGAGGGGCGTGACGCAGATCGAAGAAATTCGTGTCGACCTCGACCCTCAAGCGAGAGAGCACATGATGAGCATCACGGGACGCCGTACCGTGCCGCAAATTTTCGTGGGTGACACCCACGTCGGGGGCTGTGATGATTTGTTCGCGCTCGACCAGCGCGGCGGCTTGATTCCCCTGCTCAACGGCTGATCCACCTTTTCCACCTCCACATCATGTCTGACACCCCCCACAACGAACCGGTCTTCCTCCTGCAACGCATCTATCTCAAGGACCTGTCGTTGGAGCAACCCAACTCGCCACATATCCTGGCGGAACAGGCCCAACCCCAGGTGGACATCAACCTGGCCATGACGGCTGAGCCCGTGGCGGAAGGCGTGTTTGAAATCTGCGTCACGGCGACGGTGACCACCAAGGTGCAAGACAAAGTGCTGTTCCTGGTCGAAGCCAAACAAGCGGGAATTTTCGAGATTCGCAACATCCCCGATGACCAGATGGGTCCTATCGTGGGCGTGGTCTGCCCCCAGATGGTCTACCCTTATCTTCGGGCCATCGTGTCCGACATCTGCACCCGCGCCGGGTTCCCTCCGATCTTGTTGACCGAGGTGAACTTCCAGGCCATGTATGAGGCCCAGCAGCAAGCCGCTCTGCAGGGCAACGGCGCCTCGGCTGCCGTGGCCAATTGACCTGCCAAACTGACCTGCCATGAAGATTGCGGTGCTCGGGGCCGGTGCCTGGGGCACGGCAATCGCCTGCAGTGCCACACCCCGGCACGACGTGCTGCTTTGGGCCCGTGATCCAGCGCAAGTCCATCAAATGCGCATCCATCGGGTGAACGACCCGTACTTGCCGGGAGTGGCTTTACCTCCCGCATTGCGCGTGACGGACGATTTGGGCCTGGCCCACGTGCACGGTCAAGAAGGACTCTTGGTGATTGCGTCCCCCGTGAGCGCCCTGCGGGAGCGGCTGCGCAGCTTGCCCCCAAAGGGCATGGCGCTGTGGCTCTGTAAGGGGCTCGAAGCCGCGTCCGGGGCCTTGGGGCACGAAATCGCCGCCGAAGAACGCGCTCAAGCGCCCTCTGGCGTGCTCTCTGGGCCGAGCTTTGCGATGGAGGTCGCTCGTGGACAACCCACGGCCTTGGTGGTGGCCAGCGCTGACCCCGCCGTGTGTGAGCGTGCAGTCACCGCCTTTCACAGTGAAGCATTGAGGGTCTATACCTCGGCCGATCCCACAGGTGTCGAAGTGGGTGGCGCCATGAAAAATGTGTTGGCCATCGCCGCAGGGATCTTGGACGGTCTGTCTCGGCCCGCTTCAAACACCCCAGCCCTCGCGATGACGCCAGGTCTCAACGCCCGAGCCGCTCTGATCACGCGAGGCCTGGCGGAAATGACCCGTTTGGGTGTGGCGCTCGGGGCTCAGCCTCAGACATTCATGGGTCTTTCAGGCTTGGGCGACTTGGTCTTGACCGCTACGGGCTCGTTGTCCCGGAACCGCCAAGTGGGTTTGGGCTTGGCGCAGGGGAAGACGTTGCGGGAGGTCTTGGCCTCGTTGGGTCATGTGGCCGAAGGTGTCTACACGGCGGGCACCTTGCTGGATCGCGGGCGTCGTTTAGGGGTGGATTTGCCCATCACGCGGGCGGTGGTCGATGTGTTGGAGGCGCGCCTCTCACCACAAGATGCGGTGGCTGATCTCATGGCCCGTGAGGCCAAGTCAGAGTCTTGACCGAGGACTCGACGCTACGACCCGCCCTCATAGCCCAGCTGGCGCCAAGCGTCAAACACCACCACAGCCACCGCATTGCTCAGGTTTAGACTGCGCTGGCCGATTCGCATGGGCAGACGAATGCGTTGGGCGCTGGGGAAGGCATCGCGTAAGTCGGCTGGCAAGCCAGCGGTCTCACTGCCGAAGACCAACCAATCGCCGGCCTGCCAGGGCACTTCGCCCAGCAGGCGCGCACCCCGGGTGGTCAGGGCGAACATGCGATCGGGACTCGGCTTCATCGCCTCCAAGAAACCTTCCCAGCTAGGGTGACGCCGAACCGAGGCGGTCTCGTGGTAGTCCAGGCCGGCTCGGCGAAGCTGCTTGTCTTCCATCCGAAATCCGAGCGGTTCAATCAGATGCAACTCGCAGCCCGTATTGGCGGCCAGGCGGATCACGTTGCCTGTGTTGGGAGGGATTTCCGGATGAACCAACACGATCCGAAGCATAGGAGGTGTCATCGCATCACTCCACATCCGTGCGCGCCAAGGTCCAAACCTCCACATGGGCGACACTGGCATCGCGAAGCACCTGAGCTGCAGCGCGAGCGGTTGCGCCTGTGGTCATCACATCGTCCACCAGGGCAAGACGCTGACCCTTCAGGAGGGCCCAAGCTTTTGGGGGCACCGCGAACACGCCTTGCAGCTGAGACAGTCGCTGTGCCCTCGACAGGCTGGCCTGAGGCACTGCAGCGACTGTGCGTTGCAACAGCGAGGTATGGGCTGGCAGGCGCAGTAGCCTTCCCAAATGCCTGGCCAACTCCCATGCTTGATTGAAACCCCGGTGGGCCAAACGCTCGCCAGCCAGCGGCATGGGGATCACGCGATCGATGTCCACGCCATCGGGGTGCGCTTGCCGCACGGCGCGCGCCATGACCTCCGCCAACGGACGGCCCAAGTCCACCTGCTGTTGATATTTGAACCGGGTGACCAACTGGTCCCAAGGAAACTCGTAGGGCACGGCACTGATCACACGGCCCCATGGGGGCGGATGGTGTGCACAGCCGGCGCATTGGGGACCCGTGCCCGGGGGCAATGCGACTGCGCATCGCTCGCACCGTGAGCCCTCGTGGCGAACCTCACGGCAGGCGTCGCAAAGCCGTGAGCTGGCCCACCCTCGACATACCTCGCACAGGCTCGCCCAAGGTCGGCGCACCGACCACATCCGGCGCCAGGCCGGCGTAGCTTGCAGTGCACGAATTGAATGAGAGGATGGTCGAAGGTCAGCCAATTTCAGGGGTCCCAGGGAAGATCATGGGCAGGGCCGAGGGGAGGTCGCGAACAATGGTGTGAGCCACGACTCAATATACTGGCTGAATGCGTTCTTTAGTCCCTCCACCTGCTCCCTCTCATGGGCGACGTCCGGTGGACGAGGTGGCCTTGCAACGATGGCAGGGTCGCTTGGAACAGTCATCGTCGCCCATTTGGCTGCATGAAGAGGTGGGCCGGCGTATGGGGGAGCGTTTGGCCTTGATCAAGCAGGCGCCTGTCACGGCCCTGATTTGGGGCCCGCCGCAGGGGACAGGGCACGATCTCAAACTTGTCACCCAGACCTGGCCGCAGACCCATTGCACGCGGGTCCACGCACGAGTCCGCGGGTCGGATCTCAAATCTGAGCCATGGCGGCCCGATGAGGGGTGGCTGGCCAAGGGCAAACGCCTGCTGAATTGGCGGGACCGGTCGGCGCCAGTCCTCTGCAGCGATCAAGTCCCTCACGAATCGGCCGGTCTGGTGTGGAGCAATATGGGTTTGCATGTGCAGGCCGACCCGGTCAGCGCCTTGCGAACTTGGGCCCAGTGTCTGACGATCGATGGGTTTGTGATGTTCTCCACTCTCGGCCCAGGCTCTGTGCCGCAATTGCGTGCCCTGTACCAGATGGAGGGCTGGGGTCCGCCTCTGGCGCCATTGGTGGACATGCACGACCTCGGCGACATGATGGTGCAAGCCGGCTTGGCAGATCCGGTCGTGGATCAAGAGACCTTGACCCTGACCTGGGCCACAGCCGCCGATGCACTGGCCGAATTGCGCACCTTGGGCCACAACGCAGCCACCGATCGATTTGCGGGGTTGCGAACCACCCGATGGCGCCAGCGCCTCGAGGCAGCGCTCGAGGCATCAGGGCGGTGCAGAGCCGATGGGCGGGTGGCGCTGAGCTTCGAGGTGGTGTATGGGCATGCCTTCAAACCTTTGCCCAAAATACGGCTGGCAGCCCAAACGGCCGTGCCCCTGAAGGATATGAGGACCTGGGTCCGTGGGGGTCGCCGATCCTCCGGTTCTGTCCCGTGAGGCGCGGTCTGGAGCGTAGGCTAGAATTCGGCCTTTGATTTTTTGTCAACGCAATCCTCCATTCGCTGTTTGACGCGACGTTTGGCGCCCATGTCTGCTTCCCTCACCTCCGCTTCCTGGCCCGGCCTGCCCCCAGCGCCGACTAGGCCTTGGAGCCTCTCTTTGGGACGCGCGGGCGATGCGGCCGGTGCGCGATGGATGCTCAAGAGGCAGTGCGCGTTGACGCCGGGTCAACTGGGTCGGGCCTACGCTGCGCTGTGTGCCTTGTCTCTGTTGATTGCCGTCGGATTCGCCGTCTTCGGCGCTCCGGTGGTGCTGATGTTCTCCTTGATCGAGCTGGCGGCGGTTGGCGCGGCGATCATCTTTTATGCCCGGCACGTGGGAGATGGCGACATGTTGACCCTGCGCGGTCGCCTCTTGAGTGTGGAGCAGATTCACGGCAACCGCAGTTCGATCACCACCTTCCGGGCAGAATGGGTGACTGTGGAGCCCAGCGCCGGCAAGGGGTCGCTCGTGGAGCTGTCCGGCCAAGGACAACGTGTCCACGTGGGCCGATTTGTTCGTCCTGAAATGCGCGCCACTTTGGCGCATGAGCTGCGGCAGGCCTTGCGCTTGGCGTGCCAACCGTTCTCCGATTCCTCTGAATGAAGCCACTGACGATGAAGACGAAGTCCTGTTCCCAAACGCCTTTCGGGCGGTTTCCTGTTCGTAGCTTGTCACGATCGCTCCTGGCAGTGGGTGCGGCCCTGATGAGTCAGGCGGTTTTGGCGGTCAACAGCTTGCCTGGCGGGCCGGCCGTGCGCCAGCTGGACATGCACCCTGCGGTCACCAAGATCGCCGAGCAGCAACACGCGTTGCACTACTTCATGCTCGTGGTGTGCGTGGCGATCTTTGTGGCTGTGTTTGGAGTGATGTTTTATTCCATCTTCAAACATCGCAAATCGTTGGGACACAAGCCGGCGAACTTCCATGAAAGTGTGTCCGTGGAAATCGCCTGGACGGTGGTTCCTTTCCTGATCGTGATCGTGATGGGTGCGGCGGCCACCAAGACGGTGGTGGCTCAAAAAGACACCAGCAACGCAGATCTCACCATCAAGGCCACCGGTTACCAGTGGAAGTGGGGCTACGATTACCTCAAGGGCGAAGGTGAAGGCATCAATTTCCTCTCGACGCTCGACCTCAACCACCGGATGATGTCGGATTCTGGCAAGCCGGCTCCCACCGATGACTACCTGCTTAAAGTGGACAATCCGCTGGTGGTGCCCGTCGATCGGAAAGTGCGCATCATCACAACCGCCAACGATGTCATTCACGCCTGGATGGTGCCGGCCTTTGGTGTCAAGCAAGACGCCATTCCGGGCTTTGTGCGCGACACATGGTTCCGTGCGGAGAAGACCGGGGACTTCTACGGGCAATGCGTGGAGTTGTGCGGCAAAGAGCACGCCTACATGCCTATCCATGTCAAGGTCTTGAGCCAGGCTGACTACGCCAAGTGGGTTGAGACCAAGAAGAAAGAAATGGCCGCCAAGGCTGACGATCCCAGCAAGGAGTGGAAACTCGACGAGCTGATCGCCCGAGGCGAAAAAGTGTATGCCGCCAATTGCTTGGCCTGCCATCAGGCCAGTGGCAAGGGAGGCGGTGCCATCAAGGCGCTCGACGGCGCGGCAGTGGTGCTCGACGCTGACAAGATCAAGCAGATCAAGATTTTGCTCAACGGGCAGAACAACGGTGCCATGCCGAGTTGGAAGCAGTTGTCTGACACCGAAATTGCCGCCGTCATCACCTACACCAAGAACAATTGGAGCAACAAAACTGGGCAGGCGGTTCAGCCTTCCGAAGTGGTTGCTGCCCGCAAGTAAGCCCAAGCGTTTGCCAAGGAGTTTTCGATGAGTGCCGTTCTTGACCATCCTGCACACGGGCATGACCATGACCATGATCACGCCCATGACCATCCCCACGGATGGCGCCGTTGGCTGTTTGCCACCAACCACAAAGACATCGGGACGATGTACCTGTTGTTCTCCTTCGCCATGTTCATGCTGGGCGGTGTGTTGGCACTGTTGATTCGTGCCGAGTTGTTCCAGCCGGGGTTGCAATTTGTCAATCCGCAGCTGTTCAACCAGCTCACCACGATGCACGGCTTGATCATGGTGTTCGGGGCCATCATGCCGGCCTTCGTGGGCTTCGCCAACTGGATGATCCCGCTGCAAATTGGCGCGGCCGACATGGCCTTCGCCCGGATGAACAACTTGAGCTTTTGGCTGTTGATCCCTGCAGCCCTCATGCTCGCGGGCTCCTTCTTCATGCCTGGGGGGGCTCCTGCAGCTGGCTGGACGCTTTATGCGCCACTGACCTTGCAAATGGGCCCGTCGATGGACGCCGGCATCTTTGCCATGCACATCATGGGTGCGAGCTCCATCATGGGCTCCATCAACATCATCGTCACCATCCTGAACATGCGCGCGCCCGGGATGACGCTCATGAAGATGCCGCTGTTCGCATGGACTTGGCTCATCACCGCCTATTTGTTGATTGCGGTGATGCCGGTGCTGGCGGGCGCCATCACCATGACCTTGACCGACCGTCACTTCGGGACCACCTTCTTCATTCCGTCCGGTGGTGGTGACCCGATCATGTACCAGCATATTTTCTGGTTCTTCGGCCACCCCGAGGTCTACATCATGATCTTGCCGGCGTTTGGCATCGTCAGCGCCATCATTCCTGCGTTTGCGCGCAAGAGGCTATTTGGCTACGCCTCCATGGTGTACGCCACCGCCTCCATTGCCATCTTGTCGTTCATCGTGTGGGCCCACCACATGTACACCACCGGCATGCCGGTGACGGGCCAGCTCTTCTTCATGTATGCCACCATGTTGATCGCCGTGCCCACGGGCGTGAAGATCTTCAATTGGCTGGCCACGATGTGGAAGGGGTCGATGACCTTTGAGACGCCCATGCTCTGGGCCGTGGGTTTCCTCTTCGTCTTCACGATGGGTGGATTCACGGGGCTGATTCTGGCGATGGCGCCCATCGACATCCAGTTGCAGGACACCTACTACGTGGTGGCGCACTTCCACTATGTGTTGGTGGCGGGTTCGCTGTTCGCATTGTTCGCGGGCGTCTACTACTGGGGTCCGAAGTGGACGGGTGTGATGTATTCCGAAACCCGCGGCAAGATCCACTTCTGGGGTTCGCTCATCGCCTTCAACGTGACGTTCTTCCCCATGCACTTCTTGGGTCTGGCTGGTATGCCGCGCCGCTACGCCGATTACCCCATGCAGTTCGCTGACTTCAACGCCATTGCCTCAGTGGGAGCCTTTGGATTTGGCTTGATGCAGGTCTATTTCTTCTTCTTCGTGGTGGTTCCCATGATGCGCGGCCAAGGTCAGCCGGCATCGCAAAGGCCATGGGAAGCGGCCGAAGGTCTGGAGTGGGAAGTCCCCTCGCCGGCGCCGTGGCACACCTTCGAGACGCCGCCCAAGCTCAACGCCGACGCTACGCGCGTGGTGGGCTGACCGGGAAGTGATCCAAGAGTGACTTCTCCATGGTGAGCGATTCGCAACGTCGAGCCAACGTGAAGCTGGGGCTGATTCTGGCTTCCGTGGCGTTGGTGTTCGCTGTGGGCTTTGTGGTCAAGGTCATTTGGTTGGGCCGCTGATGTCCGTGTGGTCGCTCCCCCTTGAGAATCGCCGCATGCTGGGCAAGTTGGTGGTGGTCGTGGCCGCCATGTTCGGTTTCGGCTATGCCCTGGTGCCCATGTACCGCTCGATTTGCGACGCCTTGGGCATCAATGTGTTGTCGCTCAGCGAGCAACGCACGGCAACGGGCAGCTGGAGTGGGCGCTCGGCCGCCACCTCGGCGACCAATACGCAGGTGGATACCACGCGCACCATCACCGTGGAATTCGATGCCAATGCACGTGGGCCTTGGGATTTCAAGCCTGCGGTTCGCTCCCTGCAAGTCCATCCGGGTGAACTCACCACGGTGATGTACGAGTTCAAGAACATTCAGAATCGCACCATGGCCGCTCAGGCCATCCCGAGCTATGCACCGCAACAAGCGAGTGCCCATTTCAACAAGCTCGAATGCTTCTGTTTCAACGAATACACCTTGGCTCCGGGTGAGAGCAAGGCTTGGCCTGTGGTGTTTGTGGTGGATCCCAAATTGCCCAAGGATGTCACCACCATCACGTTGTCCTACACCTTTTTCGAGGTAGGGGGCAAGACGCCTGCGGCACCCGGAGGACAGGTATGAGCGTGCCGGGAGCAGATCTGAAGGATGCGGCATCGCGTCCGCTGTCGGTGTGGCAGACGATGCGCGCTGTGGCTTGGTCTTTTTTTGGAGTTCGAAGATCTTCTGGCTATGCCGATGACGTGCAAAGGCTCAATCCGGTACACGTCATCATCGGTGGATTGGTTGCGGCCATAGGATTTGTCGTTGGGTTGGTGCTCTTGGTCCGGTGGATCGTGGGCAGCGGGGTGGCGCAGGGCTGAAGGCTTGCGCGAGCCATTAAAGTCATCAATTGGGTTTGGTAGATCACAGGTTCGAGGAGAAATCACACATGTCGGCCATGACGCCTGCGGGCAGCACGCCCTACTATTTCATCCCGTCGCCCTCGCGCCATCCGGTGCTGGTGGCCTGCGGCCTGCTGCTGGTCATTTACGGGGCTGCTCAGTGGGTCAACGGCCACGGCTGGGGTGCTTGGGTGCTGCTGGCTGGATTGGTGACCTGGTTGACGGTGTTGTCTCAGTGGTTTCGCCAAGCCATTGGCGAAAGTGAAGGAGGCTTGTACTCCGACCGCATCGACGTGTCATTTCGTTGGAGCATGAGTTGGTTCATCTTCTCTGAGGTGATGTTTTTCGCCGCCTTTTTCGGCGCGCTGTACTGGGCACGTGTGCATGCATTGCCGATGCTGGGCAATCTGGACCATCAACTGTTGTGGCCCGACTTCAAGGCCATTTGGCCGAGTGCGGGTGGCGGCGTGACTGCGTCCCCGGCTGGCACCACTGAAGCTTTCGGCACCATGGGGCCGTTTTGGCTGCCCACCATCAACACCGCCCTGCTGCTGACCTCAGGCTTGACGCTCACGATCGCTCACCATGCGCTGATCGCCAACGAGCGCAGCAAGACCATCTTTTGGATGTGGATCACGGTGGCGTTGGGTCTGACCTTTTTGTTCGTGCAAGGGTACGAATATGCCCATGCCTACAAGGACCTGAACCTCAAATTGAGCTCAGGCATTTACGGCTCCACCTTCTTCATGCTGACGGGGTTTCATGGCTTCCACGTGTTCGTGGGCATGTTGATGCTGTTGTTCATCACCTTGCGCTTGATGAAGGGGCACTTCACGCCGCAGCGTCACTTTGGCTTCGAAGGTGCCGCGTGGTACTGGCACTTCGTGGACGTGGTGTGGTTGGGCCTGTACTTCTTGGTGTACTGGCTCTGATCGACTGCAGACCCACCGGTCTGTAAGTGCAAGCGCCGCATCATGCGGCGCTTTGTTTTTGCAGCGTCAGGCTGACAGTGGGATCCCCGTGGGGCGTATCCAGCCGAAATGCCAGGCGAGCAAGATGACCACAAACAAGGCGATCGACAGCCCAACACGCACGGCCAGGGCCCGCGCCATGCCTGTATCCTTGGCGTTGGGCTGCCGACCCTTGCGCAGCATGAGACCTCCCGCACTGGCCAAGGCCGCCAGCACCGCCAACAGCATGAGAACAATCACCACTTTCATAGGCGCAGTGTATGCCAGAGCAGGGATGTGTCGTGCTTCAGGAGCCTTAGGGGCAGGCCAGCCATGACGCGATCACGGACGGTGATCTTTGTGGCCGCGCTGGTCACGGCCTTGGTCACGGCTCGACTGGGATGGTGGCAACTGGACCGCGCCGCACAAAAGATGCGCTGGGCTCAGGAGCTGGCACAACGACGCGACGAGCCGGCACTGAATGCCGACTCATTGGCCCGCGAAGTGGCGACTTTGGCTGCGCAAGTGCATCGTCGCGTGGTCCTGCGGGGCCAATGGCAGCCGGAGTGGACGGTCTATCTCGAGAATCGGCCCATGAATGGCCGCGTCGGCTTTTATGTATTGACGCCTTTGACTCTGGAAGATGGCACCTCGGTGATCGTGCAACGCGGCTGGCAACCCCGGGATGTGAGCGACCGCACCAAGGTGGTGGAGCCACCCACCCCGATGAGCCCGGTGGAGGTCCATGGCGGAGTGGCACTTTCTGCTTCTCGCCTATTTGAATTTGACAACGCGGACTCGGGCCGCATCCGGCAAAATCTCGATTTGCAAGCTTATGCCCAACAGACGCGCTTGAAGCTCAGACCGTTGGCCATCGTCCAGGAAGGTGACGACGTGGCCGATGGCCTGTTGCGTGACTGGCCCGCTCCTGCGAGCGATGTTCACAAGCATTACGGCTACGCCTTTCAATGGTTTGCGCTGTGCGCGCTCACAATCGGTTTGTATGTCTGGTTCCAAATCATCCGACCCCGCCGAACACGAGTCTGAGCTGATGGCCATGACCGTCCATTCGGTCCGTGTGCCTGACGCGGATCGGCGGCGCACGGCCAGCGGCCGCTTCAAGATGCTGCTCGTGCTGCTGGCCTGCGCAGCCCCGGTGGTGGCGTCCTACTTCACGTATTACGTGATTCGGCCTGAGGGCCGTGCCAACTACTCTACGCTGATTCAACCCAGTCGACCTTGGCCCAAGACCCTGCCCATGGTCAACCTGGACGGGCAAGGCGTCGCTGCGGCGTCATTGAAAGGACAGTGGCTGTTGGTGGCAGTCAGCGAAGGCCCTTGCGAGTCAGAGTGTGAAAAGCGCCTTTACATGCAACGCCAATTGCGAGAGATGCTAGGGCGCGACAGCGACCGGCTCGACAAGGTCTGGCTGATCGCTTCGGACGCCCCTGTGGTGCCC
Source organism: uncultured Rubrivivax sp. (assembly GCA_964498795.1). Taxonomy (GTDB): domain Bacteria; phylum Pseudomonadota; class Gammaproteobacteria; order Burkholderiales; family Burkholderiaceae_C; genus Rubrivivax. The sequence goes on from CAZCJB010000023.1 coordinate 23,139, forward strand.
CGCTTGCGCTCTGCCTTGGAGGCTGCGGGCGCAGTCCATATCTTGCGTGTGCCTGCAGCAGAGTTGGCCCAGTGGCTCCATGCCGAAGCGGGTCAGCGCCTGTCTGATCATCTGTACGTGGTGGACCCCATGGGGGACTGGATGATGCGCTCGCCCGCCAACCCCCTTCCTGAAAAACTCAAGCGTGATTTAGACCGCCTCTTGCGTGCGTCTGCTGGGTGGGATAAAGCAGGCCGTTGACCATGACCCTGGACGTCCCCTTGGTCAACTTTGCGCCTGCGCTGAGGCTTGCAGGCCTGGTGCTGTTGCTGGCGATGGGGCCTTTGGCGCTGGTCTGGCTGAGACAACGAGGGCGCGACACCTCCGCCCGTGTGGCCGCTTTGACGGCCTTGACACTTTTTTTGACGTTTGACCTCGTGGTGTTTGGTTCGTTCACCCGCCTGACCGATTCCGGATTGGGGTGCCCCGATTGGCCGGGCTGCTATGGCCATGTGAGCCCTGTGGGAGCATCTGCACACATTGAGGCGGCCGAGACCGCCATCCCCAATGGGCCCGTTACGCCGGCCAAGGCTTGGATTGAAATGATCCACCGCTACCTGGCCATGACGGTGGGGGTGTTGATCCTGGCGATGGCCATCACCGCGTGGTGGGACCGCCAGCGCCTGCCCTACTCACCCTTGTGGCCCACACTTACCCTGGTGTGGGTGGTGGTGCAGGGCCTTTTTGGCAAATACACAGTCACGCTCAAGCTCTACCCGGCGGTGGTCACTGCGCATTTGTTGGGAGGCTTGGTCCTGCTGGCGCTGCTGGTTCGGCAGCACGTGGCTTGGAAAGGTGTGCAGGTCCGATGGCCGGCAGGTTTGCGTCGAAGCCTCTCCTGGGCGATGCTGGTCCTGTGGGTTCAAGTGGCCCTGGGTGGATGGGTCTCGACCAACTATGCCGTTTTGGCGTGCACAGGGTTTCCTCAATGCAATGATCAGTGGTGGCCCACGATGAAGTTTGCGGAGGGCTTTGCCGTGTTGCGGGATTTGGGCATGACGCGTACTGGAGAGCTGTTGTCCATGGAAGCCTTGGTGGCCATCCACATGGCCCACCGCTTGTTTGCGGGCGTGGCCTTTTTGGCGTTGGTTTGGGTGGCCTGGCGGATGTGGAATTTGGGCAGTGTTCGCAACCGAAAAGGCGCCTTGGTATTGACGTTGCTGCTGTTGTGGCAATTGGGCAGCGGCCTGTCCAACGTGGTGCTGGGGTGGCCTCTGGTGGCGGCCTTGGGGCACTCCGCGGGGGCTGCGGGCCTGGTCTTGGTCACGAGCTGGATGTGGTGCACATCGGTCACCGCACGTTCCTTCACAACTGCCTAGAATCTGGCCCCCATGTCGACCTCGTCTGCCCAAACCTTGCCCGCGCGTTCGCGCTGGTCGCAGTACTACGTGCTGACCAAGCCCCGGGTCGTCCAGCTGATCGTGTTTTGTGCCTTGATTGGCATGCTGCTGGCCCAACCGGGTCTGCCCGAATGGTCGGTGGCCCTGGCGGCCACGTTGGGCATCTGGTTGGTCGCCGCCGCGGCCGCAGCTTTCAACTGCCTCATCGAGCAACACATCGATGCCCGCATGGCCCGCACGGCCTGGCGACCCACTGCCAAAGGTGAGTTGACGCGCGCGCAGACCCTGTTGTTCTCTGCTGTGCTGGGAGGGCTGGGCAGTGCCATCTTGTGGGTGTGGGTCAATCCTCTGACCATGTGGCTGACTTTCGCCACCTTTGTTGGGTATGCGGTCATCTACACGGTCATTCTCAAGCCCTTGACGCCCCAAAACATCGTGATCGGAGGAGCATCAGGGGCCATGCCTCCCGTGCTGGGCTGGGCCGCCATGCGCAACGATGTGGGCCCTGAGGCGCTGATCTTGTGCCTCATCATCTTCTTGTGGACACCTCCACACTTTTGGGCCCTGGCCCTGTACCGTACGGAGGACTACCGCAAGGCAGGCTTGCCCATGCTGCCGGTCACGCACGGCTCAGAGTTCACGCGTTTGCAGGTCTTGCTGTACACGCTGGTGTTGTTCGCGTCGACCTTGCTTCCCTTTGTGCAGGGCATGAGCGGATGGGTGTATCTGGCCGCTGCGGTCGTCTTGGGCGCCCGATTCATCGATCTGGCCTTCAAGTTGTGGCGCGATTACAGCGATGCCTTGGCGCGCCAGACGTTCAAGTTTTCGATCTGGCACCTGTCTTTGCTGTTTGCAGCCCTGTTGATCGATCACTACACATTGCCATGGCAGCCTACGCTATGAGCGCGAGACACCGGCGGCCCTGGACGGCGCGCTCGTGGGCCGCGAGGGTGCTCGGCCTGTGGCTGGCCCTGCCGCTGGTCATCCTGCTTGCCACGAGCGGTTGCTCAAAGCCCACAGAGTCCTTCTCGTCCATCGACATCACGGGTGCCAATTACGCTCAGGACTTTTCCTTGCCCGACGCTTCGGGGCGATTGCGCACCTTGGCTGACTTCAACGGCCAAGTGGTGGTCGTATTCTTTGGTTACACGCAGTGTCCCGATGTGTGCCCGACCACACTCGCAGAGCTCGCGCTGGTCAAACGCGAATTGGGCGCAGACGGAGCGCGTGTGCAAGGTGTTTTCATCACCGTTGATCCGGAGCGCGACACTGCAGAGATGCTCCAGGCCTACGTGGACAGTTTTCAAAGCGGATTCGTGGCCTTGAGGGGCACGCCCGAACAAACCGAGGCGACCGCCCGCGCCTTCAAGGTGATTTTCAGCAAGGTGGCTGGAAAGACCCCTACCAGCTACACCATGGACCATACCGCCGGGTCTTATGTGTTCGACACCCAAGGGCGCATTCGCCTCTTCACGCGGTATGGGACAGGCCCCGCAGCCCTGGTGCACGACCTGAAGATGTTGCTGGCCGCAAGCCGCTGAGTCAGTGGCCGCTGCCCGTTGGTGTCAGCTCGCCTGTCAGGCCGCGCAAGCTTCCAAAGCCTTGCGCATCTTTTTCATGGCCGCGGCTTCGATCTGACGCACCCGCTCGGCACTCACCCCAAATTCTGCGGCGAGTTCGTGCAGCGTCATGCCACCTGACGCATCATCGTTGACCTTGAGCCAGCGCTCTTCGACGATGCGGCGGCTGCGATCGTCCAAGGCGGCCAAGGCCTGGGTGATGCCGTCACTGGCCAGCCAGTCGCGGTGGCGTGCCTCCAGCGTCGCGGTAGGTTCGTGCCGATCATCCGCCAAATAGGCGATTGGGGCGAACTCGTCATCGCTGTCATCCCCTTGAGGCTCCAGCGCCATGTCACCGCCCGACAGGCGGGTTTCCATTTCGACGACCTCTTCGGGCTTGACATTGAGCTCCGTGGCCACCCGATGAACCTCTGACGGGGTGAGGGTGCTGCGGTGAGTTTCACCCTCCAAGGCGTCAGCCTTGAGACCTTGCTTCATGGAGCGCAGGTTGAAGAACAACTTGCGTTGGGCTTTGGTGGTGGCGACCTTCACCATGCGCCAGTTGCGCAAGATGTACTCGTGGATCTCGGCCTTGATCCAGTGCATCGCGTAGCTCACCAGACGCACACCCTGGTCGGGGTCAAAACGCTTGACGGCCTTCATCAGACCCACATTGCCCTCTTGGATCAGGTCGCCGTGGGGCAGGCCGTAGCCCAGGTACTGGCGCGAAATGGACACCACCAAACGCAGATGGGACAACACCAACCTTCCGGCGGCCTCAACATCGCCGTGCTCGCGCAAGCGGCGGGCGAGATCGGTTTCTTCTTGCTGCGTGAGCATGGGCAGGCGATTCACCACGCCAATGTAGGCGTCGAGATTGCCCAGCGACGGCACCAAGGACCAGGGGTCGCGAATGGAAAGAGCAGTCGATGAAGAGATGTTCATGGTTGACTGAGAGTAAACCCTGAAGCTTTAGTTCCCTGAATATTAGCACTCTCTTGTGGAGAGTGCTGATGCCGGTGAAGAAATCGAGAAATGGAGGTCTTTTTGTATGTGAATACTAACTCACATCCGAGCTAGACATTGAACAAAAAGTTCAAGACATCCCCATCTTTGACCACGTATTCCTTGCCTTCCGCGCGCATCTTGCCGGCATCTTTGGCGCCATGCTCACCCTTGCAGGCCACAAAGTCATCAAAGGCAATGGTCTGGGCGCGGATAAAGCCCCGCTCGAAGTCAGTGTGGATGACACCTGCCGCTTGGGGGGCGGTGTCGCCAATGTGGATGGTCCAAGCGCGCACTTCTTTCACGCCAGCGGTGAAGTAGGTTTGCAGCCCCAGCAGCTTGAAGGCGGCCCGGATCAGACGATTCAACCCTGGCTCGTCTTGCCCCATCTCCTGGAGGAACAGCAAGCGGTCGGCATCGTCCATGTCGGCCAGCTCGGCTTCGGTCTTGGCACAGATGGCCACCACCGGCGCATTTTGGCGCGTGGCGTACTCGCGCAGGCGATCCAAAAAGGGGTTGTTCTCAAACCCATCCTCCGCCACATTGCCCACAAACATGGCGGGCTTGGCGGTGATGAGGCACAAGGGCTTGAGCACCACGCGCTCTTCCTTGGAGAAATCAATGCCGCGCACCGGCAGGCCCTGGTTCAGCGCCGTCTCGCACTTCTTGAGCACCTC
>CAZCJB010000024.1:0-27692 GCA_964498795.1 uncultured Rubrivivax sp.
CGCGATGTAGGGCTCATCTCGATAATCCTCCGGCCGCAGCACGCGCTTGCGGGCCAACGGATGCCCCGATGGAATCACCGCCACATAACGTACGGTGGGCATGGGCTCGCTGATCGCCAGGGGATGTTCGATCGGACCCGCGGCAAAGCCCAGATCACATTGCTCGCTGATCACCCAGTCGAGCACCACATGCGACATGAGGCCAAACATGGCGATGTCGGCCTGAGGGTGCTCCCCCAAGAAGTGCCCTGCCAGCCGCGGCAACATGCCGTTGGTAAGCGCTGGCATGCCCGTGATGCGCAAGCGCCCGGTGCGATGTTCCCGAATATCCTGCGCGGCTTGCGCGATGCGGTCCAGCCCGACGTAGGAACGCTCCACCTCGGCGTAGAGCGCCAAGGCTTCGGGGGTGGGCATGAGGCGGTTGCCGTCTTTCTCAAACAGCACCAAGCCCACTTGAGCCTGAAAGTCCTTCACCAATCGGCTGATGGCGGGTTGCGTGACATGCATGACCTCTGCCGCACGGGTGGTGCTGGAGGTGAGCATCAAGGCACGAAAAGCTTCCACTTGTCGGGGGTGAACGCGAGCCATGGGTAAACCCTAGATTGATTCAAATCAACCATCACATTAACGCATAGACCTGCATTGATCATGAATTTGACGATTCTTTGAGGATCCCAGAAGATGACGCCGCGCGGTCCTTTGCGCGTGCCTCACTTTGGAGCATTCCCATGATGAAACACTGGCAGTTCAAGGCCCTGATGGGCGCGGTGGCGGTGGCAGGTGCGCTCAGCGTGCACGCCCAAAACAAGACGTTTTACGTAGCCGGCTATGGCGGTTCTTTTGAACAGACCATGCGCACCGAAATCATCCCCGCGTTCGAGAAAAAGCACGGCGTCAAGGTGGAATATGTCGCAGGCAACTCCACCGACACCATTGCCAAGTTGCAGGCGCAAAAGGGCAACCAGCAAATCGATGTGGCCATCGTCGATGACGGTCCGATGTACCAAGCCATTTCACTGGGGTTTTGCTCCGCCATCCAAGGTCTGCCTCAAGGCGACATCTATGACGCGGCCAAATACAAGAACAACATGGCCGTGGGCATTGGTCTGGTGGGCACGGGCATCATGTACAACACGAAGTACTTCAAGGAAAAAGGTTGGGCTCCTCCCACCTCTTGGAACGACCTGAAGGATCCGAAGTACAAGAAGCTGTTGGTGATCCCGCCCATCAACAACACCTACGGCCTGTACACCTTGGTGCAATTCGCGCGCATGAACGGTGGTGGCGAAAAGAACATCGAGCCCGGCTTCAAGGTGATGAAGGAGCAAGTCAACCCCAATGTGTTGGCCTATGAGCCCTCGCCCGGCAAGATGACCGAGTTGTTCCAAAGTGGACAGGCCGTCATCGGCGTGTGGGGCACCGGACGCGTGCACTCGTTTGCCATTACTGGCTTCCCGGTGGACTTTGTCTACCCCAAGGAGGGCGCCGTCAATCTCGTGGCATCGGCATGTCCAGTCGCTAAGACTGGTGCCTCAGCACTTGCCAGCGAATTCGTCAAGGCCATGGTGGCGCCGGAGTTCCAGGCCATCTTGGCCATCGAATACGGCTATGGCCCGGTCAACAAGAAGGCCAAGGTCGATCACGAGAAGCTCAAGATCGCGCCCATTGGTGATCGCGCCGCCAAACTGGTCAACTTCGACTGGGATGTCATCAACGACAAGCGCGACGAATGGACCAAACGCTGGAACCGCGAAGTCGAGCGGTAATCACCCAGCGGGCACACGATGTCATTTCTCGTTTTGGAAGGTCTCACCAAACGCTTTGGCGAGCAAGCCGCCGTCGACAACCTGCATCTGAGCGTCGAGCAAGGGGAGTTCATCTCTTTGCTTGGCCCTTCGGGGTGTGGAAAAACCACCACCTTGCAGATGATTGCCGGCTTCGTGGAGGCCACCTCAGGCCGGGTCACGCTAGAAGGTCGCGACCTGCTGTCGGTCAAGCCTGCCCAACGCGGGCTGGGCATCGTGTTCCAAAGTTATGCGCTGTTTCCGCACATGACCGCCGCACAAAACGTGAGCTTTGGGCTAGAGATGCAAAAAGTGCCTAAGGCGGAGCGCGAGCATCGCGTCAGGGAGACCTTGGCGCTGGTGGGCTTGTCGGCCCTGGCCGACCGCTATCCCCGGCGGATGTCTGGTGGACAGCAGCAGCGCGTCGCATTGGCACGAGCCCTGGTCATCCGCCCTCGCATCTTGTTGCTCGACGAGCCCTTGTCCAATCTGGATGCCAAGCTGCGCGAAGAGATGCAAATTGAGTTGCGCCAGATTCAGCGCACCGTGGGCACCACGACGCTATTGGTCACCCACGATCAATCAGAAGCCATGACACTGTCCGATCGCATCGTGGTCATGAACGGCGGCAAGGTGGAGCAAGTGGCCCGTCCGCATGAGGCCTACGAGCATCCCGCTTCGCCCTTCGTGGCCAATTTCCTCGGCAAGACCAATGTGCTGGAGGGACAACTGCAGCAGTCCACCGGACAAACTGCACGCGTCGTCATAGGTGATGGCCATTGGCCCATCGATGCGGCAGCATCGAGCAGGTGGCCCCCGGAGCTGGCGGCGGGTCAGCGCGTGTTGCTCACCGTGCGCCCCGAAAAGATTGCCTTTGTGGTGCCCCAGGCGTGCAGCCTGGGTGGGGCCATCAAGGCACGGATCTTCCAAGGCAACCATTGGTTGTTCCAAGTCGATACCGCCTGCGGACCCGTCACTGTCATCCGCCAAAACGATGGCAGTGCGCTGCCGGCCGAAGGCGAACATGTCCGCCTGGGGTGGTCGTCGCAAGACATGCAGGCCCGACTCGAGCCTGCTGCATCACACTACGCCTCATGAACCGTAGCGTGCCCGGTTCCGCGACGCCTTGGCTGCTGGCCGGGCCGGCGCTGCTGCTCTTCTTGGGGGTGGTGCTGGTGCCCCTAATCATGACAGGGATCCTCTCCTTCCACGACTTCAGCACGTCCAAAGGCATCCAGCCGGTTTTCCTGCTCAAGAATTGGGAAGAGGTGCTCACCGACAGTTACTTTCACGAAATGTTCGCGCGCACCTTGCGGGTGGCGCTGTGGGTCACGCTGGCCTGCGTGCTGCTGGGCGCGCCCGAGGCCTATGTGCTCAGCCGCATGAGCCCCAAGTGGCGAGGTGTCTTCTTGCTGGTCATCCTCGGTCCATTGCTCATTTCTGTGGTGGCGCGCACCTTGGGCTGGGCCTTGCTGTTCGGCGGACAAACTGGGCTCATTAACAAAACCTTGATGGGCGCCGGACTCATCAGCACCCCCATTCCTTTCATGTTCACCGAAACAGGCGTCGTGATCGCGTTGACCCATGTGCTGGTTCCGTTCATGGTCTTGTCGGTATGGACCGCCCTGCAACGCGTCGACCCGGCCACGGAGAACGCCGCGCAGTCCCTGGGCGCCTCAGCCTTCACCACCTTGCGTCGGGTGGTGATGCCACAAGCCTTGCCCGGCATGCTTTCGGGTTCCATCATCGTCTTTGCGTTGGCCGCCAGTGCCTTTGCCACACCGGCCATCATTGGGGGCCGGCGCTTGAAGGTCGCCTCCACCTTGGCCTATGACGAATTTCTCAACACGCTCAATTGGCCTTTGGGGGCAGCGGTGGCCATCTTGCTGTTGGTGGGTCTGACGGCCACGATTGTGGGCAGCAACCGCCTCGTCGAGAGGCGCTGGGCGCAGGTGTTCCAATGAGAGGCAATGGCTCTTTGGCTCTGGCCTTTCACGCGGCCTTCGTCACCTTCATGCTGGCGCCCATTGCCATCGTGTGTTGGGTGGCGTTCACCCCCACCGGGTTCCTGTCCATCCCCGTGGACGACTTCTCGCTGCGGTGGTTTCGTGCCATAGGTCGCTACCCCGAATTCATCGATGCCTTCTGGAACAGCGTGGGGTTGGCCCTGGCCTCCTCGGTGCTGGCGCTCGGGTTTTCCGTGCCCGCCGCTTTGGCGTTGGCACGCCATCAGTTCCGCGGTCGTGAGGCGCTCATGGCGCTGTTCTTATCGCCCTTGATGATCCCGCACGTGGTGTTGGGCATCGCGTTTTTGCGCTTCTTCACCCAGATCGGTCTGTCGGGCTCTTTCACCGGGCTGGTGGTCTCGCACATCATTGTGGTGCTGCCCTTTGCCATGCGTTTGGTCATGGCCGCCACGGCGGGCATGGACCGCTCGGTGGAATACGCCGCGGTGTCCCTGGGCGCCTCCGATTGGACGGTGTTCCGCCGCGTGACGTTGCCGCTCATCATGCCGGGCGTACTCTCAGGTGGAGTCCTGGCCTTCATTCAAAGCTTTGACGAAGTCACCATGACTGTCTTTGTGGCAGCGCCCGGCACCATGACCTTGCCGGTGCGCATGTTCCTGTACATCCAGGACAACATCGACCCCTTGGTCACTTCCATCTCGGCGTGTGTGATCGCGATCACGGCGGTCTTTTTATGGGCCGTCGACCGCGTCTACGGTCTTGAACGCTTGTTGTCAGGTCATGCCCGCGATTAGGGCCCAGCAACTCAAGGAGTCTCGCATCCATGCATGATCGCAATGACTACGATGTCGCGGTTGTCGGCGGCGGCCTCGTGGGTTCTTCGGTGGCTCTGGGCTTGGCCCTTCGAGGGCAAAAGGTGGTGGTCCTCGATGAAGGGGACGTGGCCTTTCGTGCCTCGCGCGGCAACTTTGCACTGGTGTGGGTTCAAAGCAAGGGCTTGGGGATGCCCGCTTACTCGCGATGGACGGTTCAATCCGCCCGGGCCTGGCCCACATTGGCCAAGGCACTGCGGGATCTCACAGGCATCGATGTGTGCTACGAACGCCCAGGGGGCTTTCATCTCACACTCAGTGAACGAGAGTGGACGCATCGGCAAGGTGTGATGCAACGCTTGTCCGCGCAATCCGACATGCCCGATGTCTCTTTCGAGATGCTCGAGCATGCAGAGCTGGCGCGTCGCTTGCCGGGGCTGGGGCCCACGGTGGCCGGAGGCAGCTACTGCCCACTTGACGGGCATTGCAATTCCTTGCGGCTCTTTCGGGCCTTGCACATGGCCGGGCAACGCAGTGGCCTGCACTACCGACCGCAGCACGGGGTCGAACGCATCGATCCGCACGCCGGAGGATTCAAGCTGAACACTGCAGGGGGCGAAGTGCAGGCCGGCAAGGTGGTGTTGACAGCGGGCATCGGCAATGCGCGCTTGGCGCCCATGGTGGGTTTGTCCATACCCGTGCGTCCGCAGCGCGGCCAAATCATCGTCACCGAAAAGGCTGAGCGGTTCTTGCATTACCCCGTCTCCACCGTGCGACAAACCGATGAAGGTGGCCTCATGCTCGGAGACTCGCAAGAGGAAGCGGTGGACCCTGTGGTGGGGACCCCTGTGCTTTCGGTGCTGGCCGATCGAGCCGCTCGCATGTTTCCACGCATTGGGCAGCTCCACGTCACCCGCACCTGGGCCGCGCTGCGCGTGATGACCCAAGATGGATTCCCGGTGTACGAGCAATCAGCCTCCTACCCAGGGGCCTTTGGCGCCACCTGCCACAGTGGGGTCACCCTGGCTGCCAATCACGTCTTCACGGTGGCCGAGCACGTGGCTCAGGGCCACCTCCCCGCCGCAGACTTTGAAGTGTTCAGTTCCCGGAGGTTTGATGTTCAAAAGGTTGCCTGACGCTGCCGTCGCCAAAGGCGCGCCGGTGCGGTTCACCATGGACGGCCACACCGTCGAGGCCCGTGAGGGCGATACCGTCACCGCGGCGCTGGTGGCCGCTGGCCGTGAAATCTGCCGAACCACCCCAGTGACGGGCGCACCGCGTTCGCCTTATTGCCTGATGGGCGTGTGCTTCGAGTGCCTCGTGGTCATCGATGGCGTGGGCAACCGCCAAGGATGTCTCACCCCCGTGCGCGAAGGCATGCAGGTGCACACACAAGAGGGCAAACGTCGCATCACGGAGGATCCGACATGAGCGGCGTTGACATCCCCTTGAACGCACAATCTGTTGGGGCTGAGCCCGGGCTGGAGATCCCCGCGAACCCAGATGTGTTGGTGATCGGTGCCGGCCCAGCAGGCATGGCGGCGGCCACCACCTGTGCACAAGCCGGGTTGGTGTGCGTCATGCTCGATGAACAAGGCTCACCAGGCGGCCAGATCTACCGCAGCATCACCCACACACCCGTTCAACCACGCAGCGTGCTGGGGGCTGACTATTGGCGCGGCCGCACCTGGGTGGAGGCCTTGCAAGCGTCTGCGGTTCATCGCGTTCAGGGCGCTGCCGTGTGGAACATCTCGCCCGAGCGCGAGGTGGCCTTCTCCCGGAGAGGTCGGTCGTATTTGCTGCGGCCCAAGCACCTCATCCTCGCCACGGGCGCTCAAGAGCGTCCCTTTCCCATTCCGGGTTGGACTTTGCCCGGGGTGATGACGGCGGGGGGCGCGCAAATTCTGCTCAAGTCCTCGGGTGTGGTGCCCGCTGGCCGCACCGTGTTGGCAGGCTGCGGCCCCTTGCTGTGGCTGCTGGCGTCGCAACTGCTGGCCGCCGGAGGGCGGGTGGATTTGATTCTGGACACCACGCCTGCAAAAAATTGGAGCCAAGCTTGGACTCACTTGGGGGAGTTTCTCAGCTCGCCCTATGCGCTCAAAGGGCTGGGGCTTTGGTTGGGCGTGCGCCGCCAGGTGCGGGTGGTGTCAGGCGTCACCGCGTTAGGTGCACGCGCGCAAGGCGATGCTCAGAGCGTGACCCATGTGCGATGGACCACACGCGACGGTCAGTCACACGAACACGCAGTAGACACTCTTTTGCTTCACCAGGGCGTGGTGCCACAAACCAACTTGGCCATGGCCACTGGCGTGCCTCACGAATGGGACGGGGTTCAATTGTGTTGGCGTCCGCAAGTCGATACCTTTGGCGCTACGTCACTCGACGGGGTGTGGATCGCCGGTGACGGCGCAGGCATTGGTGGTGCTCAGGCCGCGGCAGCGCGCGGACAATTGGCCGCCATGGCCGTGGTCCGCGCACTGTCCCCCCAGGCCTCTACACCCGATGAAGCCGCAGTCCGGCAAGAGCTGGCCCGATGGATGAGAGGCCGAACATTTTTGGACCATCTCTATCGTCCGGCAGAGGCCATGCGCATCCCTGAAGGGGAGACGATGGTATGTCGCTGCGAAGAAATTTCAGCGCAACAGATCACCGACACCATCGCTTTGGGTTGCGCGGGACCGAATCAAATGAAGAGTTTCTTGCGCTGCGGCATGGGACCTTGCCAAGGGCGGCTGTGCAGCCTCACGGTCACCGAACTCATGGCCCGTGCGCGAGGCGTGTCCCCTCAAGAGGTAGGCCACTACCGGCTGCGCCCCCCCGTCAAGCCCATCAGCGTCGCAGAGTTGGCCACGTTGCCCCAAGATGACGCCGCAGTGAAGGCGGTGGTGCGGCTGTGACCTTGCAAGAGGATCCTGCGGCGTCCACGGACCTGCGGGGCTCGCCATGACCTCTCACGCATGCCCGTTTGACGTCCTCATCATCGGCGGTGGCTTGCATGGCTGCTCTTCGGCCCTGCAACTGGCGCTGCAAGGCCTGCGCGTGGGCGTGCTCGAAAAAGACCATGTCGCCCGCCATGCGTCGGGTGTGAACGCCGGTGGCGTTCGGCGCTTGGGCCGTCACGTGGCTGAAGTGCCCTTGTCGGTGGCCTCCATGGAGATGTGGCGTCACATCCAAGACTTGGTGAATGATGACTGCGGATTCGAAAGCCACGGTCAGGTCAAAGTGGCTGAGTCTGAAGAAGATTTGACGCTCTTGCGCGAACGCGCTCAGCGGCTGCAAGGCCTGGGCTTTCACCACGAAGAAGTGATTGACCAACCCGCGCTGCGCGAGATCTTGCCTGCCGTCTCGCCCCACTGTGTGGGCGGCCTGATTTCTCGCGCCGATGGGGCTGCGTTGCCCTACCGCACCACGTTAGCTTTCAAGCGGGCTGGCGAGCGTGCGGGAGTGCGGTACTTCGAGGGGTGGTCGGCCCAGAGCTTGACCCGCACCGCAGGCGTGTGGCGGGTGGTCACCGCACAAGGGCACTTCGAGGCCCCCTGGGTGGTCAACGCCGCAGGGGCCTGGGGGGCGAAGGTGGCCCAATGGGTGGGTGAAGTGGCGCCTGTCAAACCTTCGGCCTACATGCTCATGATCACGGCCCGGACGGCGCCGTTCGTCAAACCGGTGGTCGGCGCCACACAGCGCACCTTGTCCTTCAAACAGTTTGCCAACGGCACCGTGCTCATCGGCGGCGGACACTTGGGCCGGGCATGGCCCGAATCCAATCGCACTGATCTGGACTTCACCAAGCTGGCCCTCAATGCACGCATCGCCGCCGAGATCTTTCCCTGCATGCGAAACGTGAGCGTGGTTCGGGCTTGGGCCGGCATCGAAGGTCGCATGCCCGACGACCTCCCGGTGCTGGGCTTGAGCGCCCAGGCGCCTGGCCTGGTTCACAGCTTTGGCTACAGCGGGCACGGGTTTCAGCTCGGACCCATCTGCGGCACCATCGTGGCCGACCTCGTCCTTCGAGGTCGTTCGCATTTCGACCTGTCGGCCTTTGATATCCGAAGATTCTCTGCATTTCCGGGAAAAATGTAATATAATTACATTGTTTTAGGGTTTTTGAGTTACAGAGTCAGATCAAAGGCCTTCGAAATTGCTCGCCCTCGGGTGAGCCCCGGAGGTTCAGGGGCCCTCAGTCAAGCTATAGTGCGCAGTTTCCGGATCGGCGCGTCAGAACTGATCGACGCCGGGGCCGGAGTATCGGTCCAATGGTCAGTCATGGGCTCAGAATTCGTTAGGTTGACAGCCTCATAGGCGGTCAGCTCCCGGAGGATGAATTGGAATTTGGCGAACAGCAAAGCGGCAGCAGAAAATCGATTGGCATCGGCATCGTGCTGGGCATGCATTTGCTGCTCGGTTGGGCCTTGGTGACCGGCCTGGCTCAACGCATGGTCGAGGTGCTGAAGGCGCCGATCGAAACCAAAATCATCGAAGAGGTCAAGCCGCCGCCCCCGCCGCCGCCCGAGAACCTGCCTCCGCCTCCGAAATTCGCGCCCCCGCCGCCCAGTTTTGTGCCGCCGCCCGAAGTGGTGGTCAATCCTCCACCCATGATGGCTCCCACCATCACCACCACCCAGGTCGCACCGCCGGCGGCTCCGGTGCACATTGCACCTGCGCCCAAAGCAGACGCCCCGCCCGCGCCCCCACGATTTGCCGCGCGTCCGGCCATTGCCAACGTGCAAGAGTGCGCTCCCAAGGCCGACGACTATCCGCCCGCCGCCGTGCGCCAGGAGGCCACCGGCATCACGCGCATTCGTTTCACCGTGGACGCCACCGGCAAGGTCTCGGGCTCAGAAGTCATCAAATCAGCCGGCGCCACCCGGGAACATCGCCTGCTTGACCGTGTGGCTCAACAAAAGCTCAGCGAATGCCGCTTCAAGCCCGGCAGTGACGAACAGGGCAAGCCCGTGGGCGGCTCTTTCGACGTTGAGTATGTTTGGAAGCTTCAGTAAGTCACCGCGTTTTCATCCGTTTCATTCACTTTCTTGTCCCTGGCGTACGCATCTTTGTAGGCAAGCGCCATTTCCCCTGGAGGCACCATGTCCTTGTTGAAAGCTCTTCGCGCGACCTTCGCCGCCGTGATGATTGCCGCGGCCTCGCTGGCCGCTACCGTGCCCACCCCGGCACTTGCTCAGGCCGCTTCGGCGCCTGAGGCCGCCGCCGCTCCCAAAGGAGCTGTGGCCGAAGAGGCGGTGGACAACCCTTATGGCCTCAAGGCCCTGTGGTCGCAGGGTGACTTCGTGGCCAAGGGCACGCTGATCATCATGCTCATCATGTCGATGGGCAGCTGGTACATCATCATCACCAAGCTCCTCGAGCAGCAGAACATGCTCAAGACGGGCCGCGCAGCGTCAGAGTCGTTCTGGCAAGCCGCGTCTCTGAAAGCCGGTGCCGATGGCTTGACCGAGGGGTCGGCCACGCGGTACATCGCTGAACAAGGTATCAATGCGGCCGATCACCACGAAGGCACCATGGTGGAGTCCATCGACAAGTCCACCTGGATCCAAATGAGTGTGGACCGCGCCGTGGGCAGCGTGCAGAACCGCTTACAAAACGGCATGGCCTTCTTGGCCACGGTCGGCTCGACGGCGCCTTTCGTCGGCCTGTTCGGTACCGTTTGGGGCATCTACAACGCGCTGGTCAAGATTGGCATTTCCGGCCAGGCCTCCATTGACAAGGTGGCCGGCCCTGTGGGTGAAGCCCTGATCATGACCGCCATCGGCCTGGCCGTGGCGGTGCCCGCCGTGATGGGCTACAACTGGCTCATTCGCCGCAACAAGGCCGTGATGGACATCACCCGCACCTTTGGCGCGGACCTGCAGCAAGTGCTCTTGACCGGCAAGCGCTGATCTATCCATTGCCCGCGAGGAGATCGCCATGGCGATGAACGTCGGCCCCGCCGCCGAAGACGGCGAGGAGCAACTCAACAACACCATCAACACCACGCCCCTCGTGGACGTGATGTTGGTGCTGTTGATCATTTTCCTGATCACCATTCCGGTGGTCACGCAGTCCATCAAGCTCGAACTGCCCAAGGAACGCAACCTGCCCACGCAGACCAAACCCGAAAACATCGTCATCGCCGTCAACCGCGATGGAGAGGTGCATTGGGGCATGGAGCGTCTGCCGGATACCGAAACCTTGGTCAGCCGCCTCAAGATTGAGGCCGTCAAAGAACCTCAGCCTGAGGTGCACATCCGTGGCGACGGCGAAGTGCGCTACGAGTCAGTGGGCCGCGTGGTGGTGGCCTGCCAGCGTGCCGGCATCTTCAAGGTTGGCTTTATCACCGAGCCGCCTGCAGGTGCAGGCACCCGTCTGAAATAGGGAGCAAGTCCATGGGAATGAATGTCGGCTCGTCCGGCGGCGATGAAGACGGCGACGTGATGGTGGACATCAACACCACGCCGCTTATCGACGTGATGCTGGTGCTGTTGATCATGTTCATCATCACCATCCCGATTCAGACACATGCGGTCAAGATGAACATGCCGGTGCCCAACCGGAATTCGCCGCCGCCCAAGCCGCCGGAGATCATCCGTATCGATGTGGACTTTGACGGCACGATCGGCTGGAACGGCACGGTCATTCCCGACCGTGCCACGCTCGAAGCCAAGCTGCAAGAAGTGGCCAACACGCCCGATCAACCCGAGGTGCACTTGCGCCCCAACAAGCTTGTTACCTACAAAGTGGTGGCCATGATCATGGCCTCGGCCCAGCGACTGGGCGTGACCAAAATCGGCATCGTCGGTAACGAACAGTTCCTCTGAGCGTCATGTCATTTTTCAATCCATCTCCTGCTCTGCGCAGCCCTTTTTATGCCTGGACGCTTGCGGCAGCTTTGTGCTGCGGCGCGACCGCGGTGCAAGCCCAAGGCGTGCGCGCCGAAATCGGCAATCCGCTCAAGCAGGCAGGCGACCTCATCAAAGCCGGCAAAGGCAAAGAGGCGCTGGCCAAAGTGCGCGAAGCCGATGGCGTCAGTGGCAAGACCCCCGCCGAGCAGTTGATGATTGACCGCATGCGGGCTTCGGCCGCGCAGCGCGCGGGCGACCACGCAGAAGCGGCCAGGGCCCTGGAAGCCGTTCACCCCAAAACCTCAGGAGCCGAGGCCGGGCAAATCGCTGAGCAGATCGCATCGGCCTACGCGCAGATGAAGAATGTGCCCAAGGCCAATGAATGGGTCGCCAAGGCACAGCAAGGTGGCAACACCAGCCCTACGCTCAAGCAACTGCAGAGCTATTTGCAAGGGGCCAGCGGCGACTACGCTGCGATTGCCAAAGACGCTGCCGCAGCGGTAGAAGCCGCCACGGCGGCCGGCAGAAAGCCTGATGAAGCCGATCTTTTGCGCCTGGCCGATGCCTATCAGCGCACCGGCAATTCTTCGGGCCAGGCCATCGCGCTCGAAAAGCTCCTCTTCAATTACCCGAAGAAAGACTATTGGTCGGCCTACCTCAACCGCCTACCCCGCAAGGCAGGGTTTTCTGAGCGTTTCGCCTTGGATGTATGGCGCTTGAAGCTCGAGACCGGCAACGTCACCAAGACTGACGACTACATGGAGTTGGCTCAACTGGCCATTCAAGCAGGCTTACCTGCAGAGGGGCGCAAGATCGTCGAGCGCGGCTTTGCCGCCAAGGCCCTGGGCACCGGCGCCGAGGCCGACCGTCACAAGCGTCTGAAAGATCTGGCCGTCAAGCGCGAAGCCGAAGCCAAGGCCAATATCGCCAGCCAAGCCAAGGAAGCCGCCGAGCAAAAGACCGGCGACGATCTGGTCAAAGTGGGCTACGCCATGACTTCACTGGGCGACGTCGATGCGGGTCTCAAGCTCATCGAGCAAGGCATTGCCAAAGGTGGCCTGAAGAAGCCCGAAGACGCCAAGCTGCGCCTGGGCCTGGCCCAAATGCAAAAGAATCGGGCCAAGGGTGTTGCCACGCTGCGAAGTGTGGGCGGCAATGATGGTGCGGCCGATGTGGCCCGCCTGTGGACCCTGATAGGCGGTTGAAGGCCAAAGTTTCGACCTCTGCGGGCGCGGCTCCAGACCATCTGGAGCTCAGGTTGTGGCTGCGCCTGCTGGCTTGCACAAATTTGATTGAAGCACCGTTGCGCAGCAAGCTGCGCGCTCGCTTCGAGGTCACGCTGCCCCGTTTTGATTTGATGGCTCAGCTGGACCGGCACCCCAAGGGACTGTCCATGCATGAGCTGTCACAGCGTCTGATGGTCACCGGCGGCAATGTCACCGGCCTGATTCAGCGGTTGGTGGAAGAGGGCATGGTGTTGCGAGAGCCCTCGCATGAAGATCGACGCCGCATCAACGTACGCCTCAGTGCTCTTGGACGGCGCCAATTCAAAACGATGGCTCAGCACCACGAGGCCTGGGTAGACAGCTTGTTCAGTGGATTGAGCGCGACCGACAAGGCGCAACTGTTTGATGTGTTAGGTCGCTTGAAGACGACGCTCAAGAAGCCAGTACGTCCCGGCCGATGATGAGCTGCTGAACCTCAGTAGCTCCCTCGTAAATCCGCAGTGACCGGATCTCTCGGTAGAGAGACTCCACCACCGAGCCCACCTTCACGCCCAGGCCACCATGCATCTGCAAGGCCCGGTCGATCACGCGCTGTGCGTTCTCGGTAGCCACCATCTTGGCCATGGCCGCCTCCCGCGTGGTGCGCGCACCTTGGACATCGCGCATCCAGGCGGCACGGTAGGTCAGCAAGGCGGCGGCATCGATCGAAGCGGCCATCTCGCCAAGGGCCGCTTGAGTCAGCTGGAAGTCGGCCAGGGTTTGGCCGAACATACGCCGACCTTTGGCATAGGCCACCGCTTCGTCTAGCGCACGACGCGCAAAGCCCAAAGCTGCACCGGCCACCGAGGCCCGAAAGATGTCCAAAGTGCGCATGGCCAATTTGAAGCCCTCGCCTGGTGCACCCAGACGATGCTGCAGCGGCACGCGGCAGTCTTTAAACCTCAATCGTGCCAAAGGGTGAGGGGCCATAACATCGATGCGTTCGGTCACCTCGAAACCCGGTGTGCCCGCGTGCACCAAAAAAGCACTCAGCCCCCGCGTGCCCGAGTTGTCACCGTTGGACTCGTTCGAACGCGCGAAGACGGTGTACACATCGGCGATACCGCCATTGCTGATCCACGTCTTTTCACCGTTGAGCACCGCGTGGTCACCTTCGATGCGAGCGGCACAACGCAAGGCTGCGACGTCGGAACCTGCCTCGGGCTCAGACAATGCGAATGCCGCAATCCATTGGCCTTGGGCCACGCGGGGCAACACTTCGGCTTGCAGAGCGGGCGACCCCGCCAAGGTGATGGCCCCGGACCCCAAGCCCTGCATGGCGAACGCAAAGTCGGCCAACCCGTCATGTCGGGCCAGCGTCTCGCGCGCCACCACCAGCGCACGCGAATCGAGAGCCGGCAAGGCGCCGCCATGGGCTGCCGGCACGCACCAGCGCAAGTGGCCCGCTTGGCCCAAGCGGGCCACCCAGTCGCGGCAGGCCCGATCGGTGTCATGGTGACCCACGCCGACGGATTGTGCTGCCGCAGAGTGGGCCCAGCGGTCGAGATCATCCGCCAAGCGTCGGTGCACATCGTCGAAGAATGGCAGTGTCAAGTGTGCCGATGGGGCCGCGCGCGCCGGTCGCGAGGGACTCGCGCGGTCCAAATCTGCGGGGGCAGGAGTCTCAGCATTCATTCACAGCGCTTTCATGCGGCCGCCTGCGCGCGTTTGAGGTTGGACTCGTATTGGACGCGGCCCGATTGGTAAGGTGCTGGCCACGCCAGGTCTTGGTGGCCGACCCGCGCGGCTTCATGCAGCGTCCACGCAGGGTCGGCCAGGTGAGGGCGTGCCAACGCGCAGAGATCGGCGCGACCGGCCGCAATGACCATGTTGACGTGGTCTGCTTCAAAGATGGCGCCCACAGCCACCGTGGGGATGCCCACCTCGTTGCGGATGCGATCGGCAAACGGCGTTTGATACATGCGCCCGTAGACCGGTTGTTGATCGGCGACCACCTGTCCCGACGAACAGTCGATGATGTCCGCCCCAGCCTCTTTGAAGAGTCTGGCCAAGGCCACTGCATCGTCGGCGGTGTTGCCACCAGGGGCCCAGTCATGGCATGACAAGCGCACCGACAAGGGCCTATTCTGTGGCCAGGCTTGTCGCACGGCTGCAAAGACTTCGAGAGGGAATTTCGCGCGTGCTTGCAGACTGCCGCCGTAGTCATCGCGTCGCTGGTTGGTCAAGGGCGACAAAAAGCTCGACAACAAATAACCATGCGCCGCATGCAACTCCAAGATGTCAAAGCCCGCTTCGGCCCCGCGCCGGGCAGCCTGGGCAAAGTCGCGCACGACGCGATCCATGTCCTCTCGGGTCATGGCCGCCGGCACCACCGAATGCGGCAAATAGGGCAAGGGCGAGGCACTGAGCAAGGGCCATCCGCCGACGGGCAAGGGTTCGTCGCCGCCCCCTTGCCATGGCACGCAAGTGGCACCCTTGCACCCCGCGTGGCCAATCTGCAGGCCCATCTTGGCAGGGGACTGCGCGTGTACAAAGTCCACCACCCGCTTCCAAGCGTCACGCTGGGCGTCGTTCCACAAGCCGGCGCAACCCGGTGTGATGCGCGCATCCGGGCTGGTCGCCGTCATCTCGGTGTAGAGCAAGCCAGCCCCGCCCAACGCGCGCGCACCGAAATGCACCAAATGAAAGTCGCCCACCAAACCGTCCTGCGCCGAATACACTGCCATGGGCGAGACCACCACCCGGTTCGGTACGGTCATGCCCTTGAGGGTGTAGGGGGTGAACATGGGGCGTGGCGGCGCCTGGGACTGCGAGACCGGCACGCCCGCCTGTTGCGCAAACCAACGCTCAAAGCCTTGCAGCCATTGCGCGTCGCGCAGCCGCAGGTTTTCGTGGCTGATGCGTTGGCTGCGCGTGAGCATGGAGTACATGAACTGCTCAGGGGGCAATTGATCGCAATAGCGCGTGCCCACCACCTCAAACCATTCCATGGCATTCCAGGCCGCATTTTGCAAACGCAAGACATCCACCTCCCGCAGGGCCTGGTAATGGTCTAAAACGGTGGAAATGTCGGGGCCATGATCGCGAAAGCACCGTGTGAGCTCGATCGCATCTTCCAGCGCCAGCTTGGTGCCTGAGCCGATGGCGAAGTGCGCGGTGTGCACCGCATCACCCATCAACACCACATGGCTGCGGCCGTTGAAATGATGCCAGTGGCGGCAACGCACGCGCTGGAAATTCAACCAGGCCGAACCTCGCAAATGCCGGGCGTTGGTCATGAGCGGATGGCCCTGCAAGTGCTGGGCAAAGAGCTGCTCGCAGAACTTCACCGATTCTTCACTGCTGTAGGCGTCCAGCCCGTGGGCCTTCCAGACATGCTCTGGGGTTTCCACGATGAAGGTCGTGGTCTGGTCGTCAAATTTGTAGACATGGGCCTGGAACCAGCCATGCTCGGTCTTCTCGAACAGGAAGTTGAAGGCGTCAAAGAGCCGCGTGGTGCCCAACCAGATGTAGCGGTTGGGCCGGGTGACGATGTCGGGCACGAACACGTCGGCATACTTCTGCCGGATGCGTGAATTGATGCCATCGCTCGCAATGATCAGGTCAGCGTCGGGATAATCTTGATCGGAGTCTGCTTCGGTTTCAAAGACCAGCTCCACGTCGAGCGCCTCGCAACGCGCTTGCAAGATATTGAGCAACTTCTTGCGCCCAATGCCCACAAAGCCGTGACCACCTGAGCGGATGCAATGGCCTTTGAAATGCAGCTCAATGTCATCCCAGTGGTTGAATGCCACCTCGATAGCGTCAGCCGTGGGTGCATCCCACTGACGCATGTGGTCCATGGTGGCGTCGGAAAACACCACCCCCCAACCAAAGGTGTCGTAGGGCTTGTTGCGCTCGACCACCGTGATGTGGTGCGTTGGGTCGAGCTTTTTCATCAACAGGGCAAAGTACAAACCGGCGGGGCCTCCACCAATGCAGACGATGCGCATGGCAAGTAGTTTAGAACTAAAGCATAGGTCTGCCCAGACCTCTAGAATCTCTTTATGGACTCACACGTGACTTCATTGGGCCATGGCATCTACACAGTAGACACGGGCTTTCAGCGTGATCACTTTGACGCGGCTTACCTCATCGTCGAGGGCGGGTGTGCCGCCTTTGTCGACAGCGGCACCAACTACTCGGTGCCCAGGCTGCTGGGCGCGTTGACCCACCTGGGCTTGACGCCAGAGGCCGTGGAATGGGTCATCCCCACCCACGTCCACTTGGACCATGCGGGGGGTGTGGGCTCGTTGATGCAACATCTCCCGCAGGCACAACTGTGGGTGCATCCGCGCGGTGCACGGCATATGGTTGATCCGAGCGCGTTGTACCAAGGCGCACTGGCCGTTTATGGTGCCCAAGAGATGGCCCGCTCGTACGGAGAGTTGGTGCCAGTGCCGGCGCATCGGGTGGTGAGTTCGAGCGACGGCATGACCATCCACCTTGCAGGCCGCCCGTTGCGGGCCATCGACACGCCGGGTCATGCCAAGCACCACCACTGCATCTGGGACGAGGCGTCCCGTGGATGGTTCACGGGTGACACCTTCGGCCTGAGTTATCGCGAATTCGACACACAAAAAGGGGCCTGGATTTTCCCCACCTCCACCCCCGTGCAGTTTGAGCCCGAGGCTTTGCGCGGCTCGATTGAGCGCCTGCTGGCTCAAGGCCCAAGCCGCATGTATCTCACCCACTACAATGTGGTGGAAGACGTGGCCCATCTCGGCCAGCTCTTGCTGGATTTGCTGGAGCGCACGGTGACCTTGTCCCAAGACATCCATCATCGCTATCCACAGAACTCGCAGCGCCATCAAGCGCTCAAAGAGGGCCTGCTGGGCTTGTATGTGAGCAGTCTGCGCGAACATGGATGCACCATGACCACCGCCGAAGTGGCCAAGGCGCTGGCCTTGGACATCGAACTCAATGCCCAAGGCATCGCCGTGTGGCTGGATCGCCCCGTCAAAGCGGCGTGACTGCTCAACTCCTCTGACTGATTCCAACTTCGCCCAATTCCGCCATGAAATACCTGCACACCATGGTCCGCGTGACCGACATCGAAGACTCTTTGCACTTTTACCGCGATGCCTTGGGGATGGAAGTGCTGTCCCGCCGAGACAACGAAGCGGGGCAGTTCACCCTCATTTTCTTGGCCGCGCCGGGTGATCGAGCCGCACAGGTGGAACTCACCTACAACTGGCCCAAAAACGGGGTGGCCGAAACCTACACCGGCGGGCGCAACTTTGGGCACATTGCCTACGCCGTGGACAATATCTATGTCACCTGCCAACGTCTGGTGGACCATGGCGTCACCATCTTGAGACCGCCGCGTGACGGCCGCATGGCCTTTGTGCGCTCGCCCGACCAGATCTCCATCGAGTTGCTGCAGGCGGGCGAGCCCTTGCCCTCGGCCGAACCCTGGGCCTCCATGCCCAACGTGGGCGCTTGGTAAGTCTTGAGCGGGGCACGCGATGTATCAACCTCGGCACTTCCAACAAGAAGACCACGCAACCCTCCATGCGCTCATGGTGGCTCATCCGCTGGCCGCTCTGGTGAGCTTGGGGGCTGACGGCTTGACGGCCGATCACGTGCCCCTGGAATTCGATGCCCAGGCCGGCCCACATGGCACGCTTCGAGGCCACGTGGCGCGGGCCAACCCGTTGTGGCGTGATGGAGCCGGGCAACAGGTCTTGGCCATCTTTCGTGGGCCGCAGGCCTACATCACGCCCTCCTGGTACCCCAGCAAAGCCGCCACCCACAAGGTCGTGCCCACCTGGAACTATGCCGTGGTGCATGCCCATGGCCCCTTGCGCGTGGTCGAAGATGCCCCTTGGTTGCATGACTTGGTGAGTCGCCTCACGCAGCACCATGAGCAGCACCGACACACGCCTTGGGCGGTGAGCGATGCGCCTGAGGACTACATCCAACAAATGCTCCGGGCCATTGTCGGCATCGAGATCCCCATCGAGCGTTTGGTGGGCAAGTGGAAAATCAGCCAGAACCGTGACGACGCCGACCGTCTGGGCGTGGCTCAGGGTCTGTCGCAGCAAGACGGTGACGAGGCGGCAGGGATGAGTGCCTTGGTTCGCTCGGGGGGCGCGCCGAAGACGCCCTCTTCATCGGGCTCTTAATGCAGCCGCCTCGCAAGCCAGTGCGGTGATTCGCGACCAGTCGCCGGCATCGATGGCCTCTTGAGGCGTCAACCAAGAGCCTCCGCAAACCTTGACGTTGGGCAACGCCAGAAACTGCGGAGCCGTCTCGGGCGTGATGCCACCGGTGGGACAGAAGACCACATCTGGAAATGGCCCAGCCAAGGCCTTGAGCAGGGGAATGCCGCCCGCTGCGGTGGCCGGGAAAAACTTCAAGAAGTTAAAGCCATCGGCCTGCGCCGACATGACCTCACTGGCGGTGGCCACACCGGGCAACAACGGCAAGCCCAATTGTTGACAAGCCTGACCCACCGCCGGGGTGTAGCCTGGACTGACCGCAAAGCGGCATCCAACTTGCGCGGCCGCTTGTGCATCGGACACGCTGCGCACCGTGCCCGCACCCACAATCGCCTCAGGCACCTCTTGCACGATGGCACGCATGGCCTGCAGCGCCACGGGCGTGCGCAAGGTCACCTCGAGCACCCGCACGCCCCCATGCACCAAGGCGCGTGCGAGCGGCACCGCATCGGCCACTCGGTGTACCACGATGACCGGAATCACGGGTCCGTGGCGGGCCAGTTCAATCGTCTCCATACGTCTCCTTCATAGTCATAGCCAACTGACCGCACCCTCTTCGGCGCTGCGCACATGGCGTCTCATGCCGGCGAACAGCTCTCGGCCCATGCCATGACCCGAGGAGTCCAGCTGCGCCAATGCGGGCGTGACCACATCACGCGCGGCCCACGTGGCCGGGTCCACCAATGCATCGAGTGTTCCAGCCTTTGCGTCCAGCCGAATCAGGTCGCCATCCCTCACTTTGGCCAACGCCCCCCCCGCCAGCGACTCCGGGCTCACGTGGATGGCTGCCGGCACTTTGCCCGAGGCGCCGCTCATGCGGCCATCAGTCACCAGCGCGACCTTGTGGCCCTGACCCTGCAGCACCGACAGGGGCGGCGTGAGCTTGTGCAACTCGGGCATGCCGTTGGACTGTGGACCCTGAAAGCGCACCACCGCCACCAAATCTCCCGCGAGCTCGCCCGCAGCAAACGCCCGTTGCAATTCTTCTTGCGAGTCGAACACTCGCGCAGGGGCTTCGATGACATGGTGGCTGTCGGGGACCGCCGAGATCTTGATGACCGAGCGGCCCAAATTACCCGTCAACACGCGCAGTCCTCCGGTCTCTGAAAACGGGGCCTGAGTGGTGCGCAAGACGGTGTCGTCGACCGTGCCAGCGGGCAAGTCTCCCCAGCGGATGTGGTCGCCTTCCAAGATGGGGACACGTGCGTAGTCTTGCAGCCCGCCCTCGCTCACGGTGACCACATCGGCATGCAACAGACCGGCCGCCATGAGCTCACGCAGCACAAAAGCCGGCCCTCCAGCCGCCTGGAACTCGTTCACGTCGGCCTGGCCGTTGGGATAGACCCGCGCCAGCAAGGGCACGGCCGCCGACAGGTCCGAGAAGTCGGTCCAATCGATCAACAGGCCCGCCGCTCGTGCCACAGCCACCCAATGGATCAGGTGGTTGGTGGACCCACCTGTAGCCAGCAAGGCCACCATGGCATTCACGATCACCCGCTCGTCCACTTGCTCACCGATGGGCACAAAGGGCCTCGACGCCTGGCCCTCACTCCGAGCACGAGTTCTCGACAGCACGGTGCGCACGCTTGCGCGGGTCAGCGCTTCGCGCAAGGGAGCGTGCGGATGGATGAAGGCGGCGCCGGGCACATGCAGCCCCATGGCCTCCAGCAACATCTGATTGCTGTTGGCGGTGCCATAGAACGTGCAGGTGCCGGGGCCGTGATACGCCGCGCTCTCAGCCTGGAGCAAAGCGTCCCGTCCCACCAGGCCTTGGGCCGCCTGCTCGCGCACCTTGGACTTGTCTGCGTTGGACAAGCCCGACGCCATCGGCCCCGCTGGCACAAACACACAAGGCAGGTGCCCAAAGTGCAAGGCTCCAATGAGCAAGCCGGGCACGATCTTGTCGCACACGCCGAGCAATAAAGCCCCGTCAAAGACATCGTGAGACAGCGCGACTGCCGTGCCCATGGCGATGACATCGCGCGAGAACAGGCTCAACTCCATGCCGGGCTGCCCTTGGGTGACGCCGTCACACATGGCGGGTACCCCGCCCGCCACCTGCAGTGTGGCGCCTGCCTTTCGAGCTTCGTCGCGCAGCAACGCCGGGTAGTCCGCATACGGTTGGTGGGCTGACAGCATGTCGTTATAAGCAGTCACCACCGCCAGGTGTGGAGCCCGCTCCGCCACGATGCGCAACTTGTCAGAGGGTGGCATGGCCGCAAAGGCATGGGCCACGTTGGCACACCCCATGCGGTCACTGCCGCGCGGACGCTCGCTCCATTGACGAACACGCGCCAGGTAGGCTTGACGAAGGGGGTGGCTGCGCTCACGGATGCGGGCGGTCACTGTCACCAAGGTGGGGTGGAGGCTCTGGGAAGGCATGAAATTCGAGATGTAACCAATGTGTTGATTATTCCGTAACCTGGTTACATCGTCAAATCCGGGGTCAAAATCGCGCTCATGACCGCAGCCCCACCGCCCTCTGTGCCCAGACCCTCCCCGGCCGAGCTGCTAGTTCGCTTCGTGCAGACTTGGGGAGGCCAATCTGACCTGTGGGTGTTTGGGTATGCCTCCTTGATCTGGCGGCCAGAATTTGAAGCCGCCGAGCATCGCCCCGCACGGGTGCACGGCTGGCATCGCGCCCTGCGCATGCGGTCCACGGTCAATCGGGGCACACCGCAAAGGCCGGGCTTGGTCTTTGCGCTGCTCAGTGGGGGCGCGTGTCAGGGCGCGGTGTATCGCATCCCTCGCCGGCGTGTGCCCGAAGAATTGCAACGCCTGTGGCTGCGTGAAATGCCCAACGGGGTGTACGACCCCCGTTTGTTGCGGGCCCACACTGGCCTGGGAACGGTCGATGCCCTCGCCTTCACCCTGAGCCGCAAGAGTCCGGCTTGCCTGCCGCCGATCGCCGACGCCACCATGGTCGACATCTTGCGTCACGCCCGCGGGCGATTCGGCACCACCCTGGACTACCTCTTGGAAACTCACGAGGCGTTGGCCGCGCGTGGCATCCAGGACCGGGAGATGGGTCGGTGGGTGGCGCTGGCCCGGCGACACGGGTTGATCTGAACGACGCCAACCCCTTCGATCAACGCGAGACCGCCTCAGGCACCCCCTGGCGGGCCACCTCTAAATCTGACACCGTGTCAATGTCGGTCAAGATGCCGGGGTCATCCACCTCCACCCCCATGGCCGGATAGCGCGCCAGCACTCGGCGAGCCCCCTCATCCCCATCGAGCAATCTCAACTCGGAATAAAGCTCGGCGGCAAACCCCACAGGATGACCGCGACGCCCTTGGTGCTGTGCAAAGGCCACCGGGTGTTCCGTGAGTGCCGCCGCGACTGACTTGAGGGTTTGCGGCTGCACCAAAGGCATGTCGGCGGGCAAGATGAGCCACCCGGGGCCATCCGAGCGGGCGGCCACCCCCGTGGCCAAGGTGCGCCCCATGCCCAAGGCCGCTTGGGTTTCAGGGACCACCACGACGTCGCGTGCCGCCACGGTCCGCGCCGCCTCGCTCGCCAAGGCGGCCGTGGTCACCACCACCAGGGGCAGACCACTGGCCAGCACATGGGCCAGGGTTTGCCCCAGGACGGAGGTCGACCCGAAGGGCTGCAGCAATTTGTGGGTGGCTGCGGCAAACCGCCGGCCTCGGCCGGCCGCCAGCACCACCACCACAGGACGTTGGTGGGACATAGGAGAAGGATGAGGCCAGAAAGTCAGATCGTCCACAGGAGCTTCACTTAAGGGTTTCTATACTCTGGACATGAATGAACTCGCCTCATTGCGCAAAAGCTACGAACGTGCAGCGCTCGACGAAGCGTCTTCGCTGGCCGACCCCATTGCTCAATTTGAGCTGTGGTTGAAACAAGCCCTGGATGCGAAACTGCCGGAACCGAACGCCATGACGCTGGCCACGGTCGGTGCTGACGGGCGACCCTCCACACGGGTGGTGCTCATCAAGGGGGTGGATGCGAGAGGCCTGGTCTGGTACACCAACTACGACAGTCGCAAGGGCCAGGAATTGGCGCTGCACCCGCACGCCGCCCTGCAGTTTCATTGGGTCGAGCTCGAGCGCGTGGTGCGCATCGAGGGCACGGTGAGCCAGGTGTCCGCCGAGGAATCCGACGCCTACTTTGCCAGCCGCCCTCTGGATTCGCGCATCGGCGCCTGGGCTTCTCCCCAGAGCCAACCGATCGCGTCAAGATCGGTGCTGGTGGCCAACGCCGCCAAGTACAGCGCTCAGTTTTTGCTCAATCCGCCACGCCCTCCCCATTGGGGCGGCTACCGCCTGCACCCCGACCGCTTTGAGTTCTGGCAAGGCCGCCCATCGCGCCTTCACGACCGCTTGCGCTATCGCTTGCAAGACGGGGCCTGGCTGCGCGACCGCCTCGCGCCTTGAAGATTGCTTCGCTGCGCTCGCGATGACTCCGTGGCCGTCATCGCGAGGAGCGCAGCGACCCGGCGATCTTCCTGAGGAATGAGAATCGTCAAAATTCCACCCGCAGGCTGCTAGATAACGAGCGTCCCGCCGCCGGCGACAGGCCGCGCATGGTCTGCACCGTGGACGCGTTGAACCACAAGGCATCGGTGAGATTGTGAGCGCGCACCACCCACAGGGCCTGAGCGCTTCCCAGCATCACACCGCGCGACATCCAGGCATCCCATCGGCTCGCAGCAGGCGTGGGCGAATCCGTGGCAGGCACGCGATCCTGGCGGGCCTGATGGCGCCATTGCACGCCCGCCTTCCACGTCCCCAGCTGCCAGTCGGCCCCCAGGGTGGTGCGTCGTGGGGCCAAGCGTGCCAAGGGTTGACCAGCGTCCAGGTCGTCTCCCCGCACCGCGTCCATGTTGAAGGTCAACTCTGGCGCCCACAGCCCGGCACCCAGGCGCCAGCGACTTTCCAACTCCCACCCGCGCAGCTGCGCACGAACCGCTGTGAAACGATATTCCGGCAAATCGTCCACTCTTGCGCCTGTGGCATCCAGGGCAATGAACCGTGAAAACCGGGTGTCAAAGGCTTGAATCTTCAGGCGGTGTGAGCCCTCGCCCTGAGCGGCTGGCAATTCCCACTGGAAGCCCACTTCGGCATGCCGGCTTTTCTCGATCCCCAAGGAAGAGTCGCCCCGTTCGAAAGACGCCGTCGCCACATGGGGACCGTTGGCAAACAATTCGTAATAAGCCGGCGCCCGTTCGGTATGCCCCAGGGTCAAGTTCAGCCGCCATGCCTGATTGAGCCTCCAATTGGCCGACGCGGAGGCACTGCGCGGGCTGAAGCTGCGGACCTTGGGTGCGCCGAAGCGCGGCTCGATCGCGTCCACCCGATCGCCCTCGGAATGCACCTGAGCGGCTTCCAAGCGAACGCCCCCAGAAAGTTCCACGTCTGCGTGGCCGCTAGGGCGCCAGGTCTCCATCAGAAAGAGGGCCGAAGATCGTGTGCGTGTGGACGGCACAAAGGCTTCCGCACCCAAGGCAGAGAACCGAAGATCTTCGGATTGCCAACCCACCACCCCTTGCAAAGGCCCCCATCGACGGTGTTGGGCCTGCAGCCTGAAGTCCGAGCCCTGGCTCTCAAACGTGGTGCCGACCGCACCGTCACCCTCGACTTCTTGATGCCGGTACTGCGTGCGGCTGGCCTGCAGGTTGACTTGTGTCCACCAACCGGGCAACTTGCGCCACTCACCGCCCAGCGACAGGCGATCGCGCCGCATGCGGATGATGACATCAGGCTCCACGGTCACACCATAGTCATGGCCGTAATGGTCAAGGGCCGCTCCCAGGTAGGCATCAGGGCCCACCCAAGAGGCACCCACGGCGCCCCCTTGTGCCTGAGCTGCCGAATTGCGAACACGGCGCGTGGGCTCCAGAGCCCATCCACCTTCAACAGGACGATAGACAGGCACGCGCAAATCCGAAGTGCGCCGATCAAAGGCATCCACGTGCCAAGCCCAAGGGCCTTGTCCACCTTCGACCAAGGCGCTGAGTGCGCGCTCGCCCGCAGCCCCTCCGAGGCGAATGTCGGTGCGCCCGCTCCAACCAAGCGCGACTTGCTTGGGGATGCGATTGTCCAGCGTGTTCACCACCCCTCCCGTGGCATTGCCACCGTACAGCAACGCCGCCGGACCCCGCAAGACCTCCAGGCGTTCCACCACCAACGGGTCCACGGCCACCGCGTGGTCAAAGCTGAGATTGGAGGCATCCACCGAAGCCCCACTGTTTTCCAGCAGTCGCACGCGATCACCCTCCAACCCCCGGATGGAGGGTCGCCCCGCGTTGGGGCCGAAGGCGGTGGATGACAGCCCGGGCATCCCGTCCAAGGTCTCGCCCAGTGAGGCCGCGCCTCTGAGGACCCATGCGTCTCCCGACAAGACCGCTGCGGGTTGACTGGCCTCAGGCCGCTGCAAAGGGTTGCCGGTGATCACCACCTGCACGGGCTCTTTGTTAGGTGTGACGGGTGTGACGGGTGTGACGGGTGTGACGGATGTTGCAGGCGGGGTGGTCGTTTGTGCGGCCACGGGGCTCAGACAGACGTACAGCAAGATCGCCCAGGCTCGCAGCCTGTGTGTTTGCAGGGTGTGATACATCAAAAATTCCTCCTCCAGCCGCCTGGGCACGAAGGCATGGCGGCGATGAGTCGATGACCGAGCACGCGAAGGCGTGCTCACTGAACGGTCACACGAGGAAATGCGGGGGCGCGCGCGCCGAGTACAGGTGGGCGTCAAGACGGAAGGCTCGATACCCAGCCTTCACACAGACATCGGCGTCCATGCCCTGAGCCACCGAGGCCGTGCCATCTGACACCACTGCATCAGCCGCCAAGGCGTGGTCCAGAGCCACGCAACGCCAATTGCCATCGTCCTCATGGCCCCAAGTGAAGGGTTGAGCCTGGGCCGCCGGCGTCAAGGACATCGCCACTGAAGCGCCCTGGGCTTTGGGGCCTTTCAATCGCTGTGAGTGAGCGATCGCGTGCCACGCTGCCAACATCTGCGCACCCAGCAAAGCGCCCACCCACAGCCACACGAAGAGGCGGCGGTGGAAAGGGGTGGGGACTCGAGGCGCGGGTCGCATGTCAGTCCTTCAAAAAACTCCTAAAGGTCTTGCGAAACTTGTCCACTTTGGGCGCGATGATATGGGCACAATACCCCTGCCCCGGATGCTGTGAAAAGTAGTGCTGGTGGTAGGCCTCCGCAGGTGAATAGGCCTTCACCACCTCCACTTCGGTCACGACCCGCCCGCCCAGGGCGGCTTGTGCCTCATCCCACACCTGCTGCACCACCTCGCGCTGTGCCTGGCTCTCCAGGTAAATGCCCGAGCGGTATTGCGTGCCCACATCGTGCCCCTGGCGGTTGAGGGTGGTGGGATCGTGGGTGGCGAAAAAGATCTCCAACACTTGGCGCAGCGAGATCACTTCGCGATCAAATGTGACTCGCACCACCTCCGCATGGCCCGTGTCGCCTTGGCACACCTGCTCGTAGGTAGGATGGGGCACATCGCCGTTGCAATAGCCCGATTCGACGGCCACCACGCCGCGCACCTGCTCGAAGACAGCCTCGGTGCACCAAAAACAGCCGCCGCCCAAGGTGATGATTTCGGGGGTCATATCGATCCGCAATAGAACAGTCTTTACACTCCTGGACATTATCTCCAGACTGATGCACGAGGGTGTCATGGCCGCAAAATTCAATTGGACCGATCCGTTCTTGCTCGAAGACCAACTCACCGAGGACGAGCGTGCGGTGCGGGACGCCGCCTATGCGTACTGCCAAGACAAATTGCAGACCCGCGTGCTGATGGCAGCTCGCCATGAGACCTTTGACCGCGACATCATGTCGGAAATGGGGGCCCTCGGTCTGTTGGGCAGCACCATCGAAGGCTATGGCTGTGCAGGCCTCAACCACGTGTGCTACGGCCTCGTGGCCCGTGAAGTGGAGCGGGTGGATTCAGGCTACCGCAGCGCCATGAGCGTGCAGAGTTCGCTGGTGATGCATCCTATCCACGCCTACGGGAGTGAATCCCAACGCCAAAAATACCTGCCCAAGCTGGCCACCGGCGAGTGGGTGGGTTGCTTCGGCCTGACCGAACCCAACCATGGCAGCGACCCCGCCAGCATGATCACGCGTGCCAAACCCGTAGACGGCGGCTATCGCCTCAAGGGGGCCAAGATGTGGATCACCAATGCCCCCATCGCCGACGTATTCGTGGTGTGGGCCAAGAAAGAAGATCCTGACGGCCAGGTCGGCGGGCAAGAAAGCATCCACGGCTTCATTTTGGAAAAGGGCATGCCCGGCCTGAGTGCCCCCAAGATTGAAGGCAAGATGAGCTTGCGCGCGAGCATCACGGGCGAAATCGTCATGGACGATGTCTTTGTGCCTGAGGCCAACTTGCTGCCAGGCGTGAACGGTCTCAAGGGGCCATTTGGCTGCTTGAACAAGGCCCGTTATGGCATCGCTTGGGGTGCGCTTGGAGCGGCTGAGTTTTGCTGGCAGGCCGCGCGCCAATACACACTCGATCGGCAGCAGTTTGGTCGCCCCCTGGCCGCCAACCAGCTCATCCAGAAAAAGCTGGCCGACATGCAAACCGAGATCGCCTTGGGCCTGCAGTCCGTGTTGCGCGTGGGCCGACTCTTGGACGAACACAAGGCAGCCCCTGAGATGATCTCTCTCATCAAACGCAACTCGTGCGGCAAGGCGCTGGACATCGCCCGCATGGCGCGCGACATGCACGGCGGCAACGGCATCCACGATGAGTACCACGTGATCCGCCACATGATCAACCTGGAGACGGTGAACACCTACGAGGGCACGCA
>CAZCJB010000025.1:0-27413 GCA_964498795.1 uncultured Rubrivivax sp.
TGCACGAGTTCGGGACCACGGCGGAACAGCTGGCCTGGATCAAGGTGGCCGCCTCACACCATGCGCAGCACAACCCTCACGCCATGCTCAAAGAAGTGGTGAGCGTGGAGGATGTGCTGAATTCCCCCCTCATCGCAGACCCCTTGCACAAGCTCGACTGCTGCGTGGTCAGCGACGGAGGTGGCGCGCTGGTGCTCGCACGCCCCGAAGTTGCGCGTTCGCTCAGTCGGCCTCTGGTTCAGGTGCTTGGCGCTGGCGAGGCCATCAAAGGTCAACAGGGTGGACACGTCGACCTCACCTGGTCCGCAGCGGCTTGGTCGGGCCCTGCCGCGTTTGAAGAGGCAGGCGTCACGCCTCGAGACATTCAATATGCGTCCATCTATGACAGCTTCACCATCAGTGTGTTGGTGGCGCTGGAGGATCTGGGCTTTTGTGCCAAGGGTCAGGGGGGTCGATTTGTGGCCGACGGCAACCTCATCTCGGGATCTGGCCGTTTGCCGTTCAACACCGATGGTGGTGGGTTGTGCAACAACCACCCAGCCAACCGAGGTGGCATGACCAAAGTGATCGAAGCCGTACGACAGCTGCGCGGCGAAGCGCATCCTGCCGTCCAGGTGCCGCACTGCCAACTGGCCTTGGCCCATGGCACGGGCGGCTTGTTGGGCTCTCGCCATGGATCGGCCACCCTCATCCTGGAAAGGACATGACGCCATGAGCACGCCTTACCAAGACCGACCCTTGGGCGCGGTGATCGTTGACCCCAACACCGAGGCCTATTGGCAAGGCACTCGCGATGGCAAGCTGAAATTGCGCTGCTGCGGCACCTGCCGCAAGCCACACTGGTACCCCAGGCCCTTGTGTCCCTTTTGCCAGTCAGATACCGACTGGATCGACGCCCAAGGCACCGGAGAGATCTACAGCCTGAGCATCACCCGCAAAGCGGGTCCGATTCCCTATGCCTTGGCCTACGTGCGCTTGGATGAAGGGGTGACTCTGCTGACCAATATTGTCGACTGTGACTTGGACACCTTGCGCATCGGCCAGCGAGTACGGGTGTGCTTCAAGCCTTCCGACGACGGTCAGCAGGTGGCCATGTTCACTCCCCTTTGATATTCGCCTCCTTCACGATCGTCCCCCAGCTGGCATATTCGTCGGCCAGTCGGGCTGCAAACTGCTCTGGCGTGCTCGGCGTGGCTGCAGCGCCCGCAGCTTCGAACTTGGCCTGAACCTCAGGCATGGACAGCACCTTGGTCACGGCTTCGTTGAGCTTGGCAATGACCTCTTTGGGTGTCCCTGCGGGAGCGAGCAAGCCGAACCACACTTCGGCCGTGAAACCCGGCAGCGTTTGGGCAATGGGCGCGGCGCCGGGTGCCAACGGTGAGGGCTGCGGCGAGGCCACACCCACGAGGCGCATCTTGCCCTCTTTGATGAAGCCGTTCATTTGCGACGAAGTCGTGCTGATGAGCAACTTCACTTCGCCCGTCAAGACCGCCTGCGCCGTGGGTGCTTGCCCCTTGTAGGGAATGTGATTGAGTTGCAGACCGGCACGCTTGGCAAAGAGCTCCGTCGCCAAGTGTCCGAATGACGCGGGCCCCGCAGTCGCGTAGTCGACCTTGCCCGGGTTGGCCTTGGCCCAGGCAATAAACTGAGGCACGGTTTGCGCAGGCACCGTCGGGTTGATGACCATGACCATGGGCTGCAACGACAGCATGGACACGGGGGCGAAGTCTTTCAGCGGCGCAAAGCCTGGATCCTTGGTCACATGGGGCGAAATCACCAGCCCGTTATTGGGCATCACCAAGGTGTAGCCATCGGCCGGGGCGCGCGCCACCAAACGCGTGCCCAACAGCGCGGAAGCCCCTGGCTTGTTGTCCACCACCACCTGTTGTCCCAGGATCTTTTGCATGGGCTCGGCGATCACACGGGCCAGCACATCGGTGGTACCCCCCGCCGGGTAAGGCACCACGATGGTGATGGGCTTGCTCGGGAAGGCTTGAGCACACGCCAGCCAAGACGCACCGGCCAATGCCAAACCCAAGCCAGACCTGGCCAAGAAGTGAGCCCAGCGTTGGAAACCACTCTGACGGAATGCGAACTGACCGGATTGAACGTGCATGGAATGTCTCCTGATCATGGATGTTTGGAAATCAAGGTGCCATCGGCCAAGGCTTGCTGGATCGTACCTTCATCGCAGCCCAAGGAGCGCAGCAATTCAGGTCCGTCGGCACCCAAATCGGGGACACGATTTCGCGCTTGCGCGTGCGTGTGCTTGAACCGAAATGCAGGGTTGGTCACGTGGAAGGGGCCAGAACCGTCATCGATGGATTGCAAGACGTCGCGCTCCACAATGGGCGGCGAGTGCATGGCCTCCTTCACCGTGAAGTAGCGCGAACAGGGTACGCCTCCCTGGTTCATGATGCTTTCACACTCTTCGGCACTTCGCTCAGCCGCCCACTCATCGAGCAAGGCCATGAGTTCACCCCAGTGATGCTCCCGGGCATGCACGTTGGCAAACCTTGGGTCTTGCAGCCACTGCGGTTGACCGACCGCTCGCGCCAGTGCCTCAAAGTTATTTTGACTGACCGGCGCAATCAGCAAGAAGCCATCTCGGGCCTTGGTGGGCTGGTACAGAGGTCGGCGCCGCTCCGCCGGAAACTGAGCCTCCTGACTTTCGTAGACCAGCAGACCCAACATCGCATCCATCAGCGACAGGTCGATGTGGTCGCCCTGCCCCGTGCGAGCCGCTCGGAATAAGGCGGCCTGGATGGCCCCAAAGGCCAAGGAGCCGCCCAGCACATCTGCTACAAAAATACCATTCTTCAGGGGCCGATCGATGCCATCCTGGTAATGCAAATTGGCCAAATCGAAGCCGCTGCCCGCGTGCAGCACCGGCGCGTAGGCACTGCGTCCCGCCCAAGACCCGGTCTGCCCAAATCCAGAGATGGAGCAGTAGACCAACTTGGGTTGCAACGCCGCAAGCACCTCGTAATCGAGCCCCAACCGGCCCATGACACCTGGCCTGAAATTTTCAACCACCACATCCGCCGTCTTCACGAGTTCCTTGATGAGGGCGATGGCTTGCGGTCTTTTGAGATCCAAGGCCAGGCTCTTCTTGCCACAGTTCAACTGCGCAAAGTAGGTGCTGCGTCCTTTGCGACTCGGCGGGCGCGAGCGAATGTGGTCGCCAGACGGTGCTTCAATCTTGATGACCTCGGCGCCCAAGTCAGCCAGCAAACGAGTGGCATAGGGCCCGGACATCATGGTGGTGAAGTCGAGCACACGCACGCCGTCGAGCGCGCCAGGACGAAATGGCGGGTTCAATGCAGACTCCTCAACTCAGCGTGGTCTCGGAGACTGCCAGCGAGGCCAACCGTCCGCCGCTCAGGGCATTCAGGTAATCCGACTGAGAGGGCGCCTCATGGACATACTTTTGCAGATAGGCCGCAAAGTTTTTCTCGTTGGCACTGGCTTTCACATATTCGGCCAGGTGGGCTTCATCCGCGCGATAAGCCGTGGGTGATGCACTGGGGTGTGCGCCCCAAGGGACTTCCACCACGGCATCCACCATGGCAGCGGGCAGCTTGGTGAGGTGGTTGTGACGACGGAGGGTGTCGGTCGACACGATGCGGTCCACCTGCACGATCACGCGCTTGGAAGCTTGGGCCAGCATCACATCAAAGAACGGCGACGCCAAATGTTGCACATTGCCGAACTCATCGGCTTGTTGGGCATGGATGAAACACACATCGGGGCGGATGGCTCTGGCAGCCAACATCTTGCGCTGACCCGGCGCACTGGGCAACTCCAGGTAGTAGTCAGGTGCATGTTGAGGCAAGTCGGTACCGAGATCGGGAATGGGATTCCAAGGCAGGTCACAAATAGAGGCCCGCAGCCCCCCGGCAATGGCCGGACCATCCAGATCGACCACTTCGATCTTTCCCGCTTCGGCATGCCGGCGAAATTGAGGTGCCAGACCGAACTGCTCGAAGCTGATGAACACACAGGCCGTGCGCCTGACACAGCCTGCACCGATCAACATGTCAGGGGCAATGGAACTGGGTGCCGGGATCAGGTCGAGATCGCGAGCGCCCTTGCGGATGAGAGCGCGCACCAGGGCCATGGGCTGCGCATTGAAGATCCAACCACCAAGTCCCAACGAGGCGCCGTCGGGCACGCTGGCCACCGCCTCCTCCAGAGAAACTATCTTGCGCTGACTCATGAGATGGATCCTTCAGGGGAACTTGCGTCGCAAGGTGCCACGCACGTCGACACGGCTGCGCAACAGATGCAGTTCGTCGGGCGTGGGCCAGACGGTCACCGGGGGCACACCGTTGACCACCAGGTCAAAGGCTGTGGCCTCACGCACCTGCTCAAGGGTGACGCCAGGATGCAAGGACTTGATGCGCATGGCTTTGGTGGAAGGCTCAAAGTCAAACACCCCCAAGGGCGACACCACCCACTTCGGGCCTCCAGACGGCAAGCCCGCGCGCTCACGAGAATCGCCCCCCTCTAGGTGACCCGCACCACAGATGAAATCCACTCGAGGTCTGAAGGCACTCTTGTCGTGCCGGGTGAGGACGACGTAAAACCGCTTGGCCAAGCCACACAAGGCGCTGATTCCGACGGTACCAGGCCCTCGAACCTTGGGTCTCGCACGGTCTCCCACCACCACGGTATTGATGTTGCCAAAGCGGTCCACCTGCAAAGCCGACAGAATTGCGAAATCAAAGAAGTGGATCTTCCAATCGATGAAATCGATCATATTGGGAAGGTCCATCCAGGCCTCGGCTGACTCGATATTCTCAAAGTCAGCCGTGGACAGCAGATGGTCCCGGACGGGATTGACCATACCGCCGGGGCCAGAAACCCACCACAACCTGGGAGCCTGCAGATGCCGCGCCAGGTTGCACGCTGCCAGCTGAATGTCGGAGTTGGTGCCGATGATGACTTTTTCGCCATCGGCCATGTCGCGAGCCAGCAGCACGGCCAGCGTCTCACCGAGTGCGGGCGGTGCCTCGCTCAAAGAGTCTGAATGGGTATTTGGTTGAACCATTGGGCAATGGTAAAGGGGCACCCCACCCCTGTCAACCCGGTCGCACGCGGGTCTTGGCTTGACCTTTATCGGCCTCCAGCACCTTGGACAGATAGCTTTTTTGCAGCCTCTTCAAGCTGGTTTGCATCTCCGCCACGGCGGCTTCCACATGGCCCTCCTCCATGTGCTTCATGAAGCGGCGACGAGACGGCAACACGTACGCATTTTGGTAATCGCCAATGGACCGCACAAACATCAAGAGCACCGACAAGACCCCATCCATGATGATCACCATGATCGGATTGCCGGTCATGCGGGCCAAGATGCGGTGGAAGTCCAGATGCCGTTCCACCCGGTTTTCAAAGTCGCCGCGGCGCACTGCAGACTCAGCCTCATCGATATTGCGATGGAGTTCAGCCAAGTCTTCAGCGGTCGCGCGCTGGCAAGCCTCTCGGACGATGATGGACTCGAGCCAAATCCGGGCCTCCGTCAATTGAGCCGGATCGATGGAACCCACTCGGTACAAATCCAACAGCCCATTGACGATCGCCTCTGCGCTACGCTCGCTGATGAAGGCACCACCGCTGGCCCCTTTTTGCAGTCGGATCAAGCCCGCATGTTCCAGTGACCTCAACGCCTCGCGCAAGGTGTTGCGCGACACTCCGAACTGCTCAGACAGCGCGCGCTCTGACGGCAAACGACTGCCCACTTTCAGTCGGCCAGCGGCGAGCTCTTCGCGAATCTGAGCCGCAATTTCCTCAAAAGCCCGCGAAGAGCGAATGGCCTGAAAGCCAATGGTCGAGACCTGAACTTCGCCGGCAGGTTTAGACGCTGTGCGCGATGCCTGGGAGGGCTCGCCAGAGGGCTTGTTCTTGGAGGTGCGACTGTTCAAGTTGGTTCTCCAGCGAGGCTGCAATCAGCCAATACAACGGATCGGATGATACGACCAGTGGTGTACCAGACACCTTCAATCGACCTGGACACTCGCTTCCTGTGCCACCCTCGTCCACTTGGCCAAATCTTGACTGATCAGCACCTTGAAGTACGCCGCCGTGGAAGATCGTGGCACGACAATCGATTCGAGTCTCGTCTTGACGGCCGAAGCCCCAACTTTGATCTCGATCACCACAGCTTGTTTGAGGGTGCCCGACCTATGCTCAGCCAGCACCCTGGCGATCACATCGTTGGATCCCCCTGTCGAATAAGGCACGACGATTTTGATCGGCCGATTTGGATAAGTCTGCGATTGACCTTGGGCCCACGAGTGCGAAACGCCAAGTAGCGGCCCCGGATTGCGAATCTGGATGTCGCGTAGTATGGTTGGACCAATTCCACGATGTCAAGCGCGCCGCTCTCGAAAGGATCCACGTGACCGTTCAGCTCGATGTTCTGTCGCAAGCCCGTTGGGTCGAACGCCAAGAGGTGACGCCCCGGGATTCCATGTTGTATGCCTTGAGTCTGGGTTTGGGAACTGACCCCCTCGATGAACGGCAATTGGCCTATGTGTACGAAGAGGGCCTTCAGGCTTTGCCGTCGATGGCCATCACGCTTTGCTACCCCTCGGGTCTGCTTCAGGCCTATGCACGCGCGGGCCTTCAAACTCATCGAGTGCTGCATGGTGAGCAGAGTTTCGTATTGACGCGGCCTTTATCCGCTTCAGCCCACTTTGAAGGCGTCACCACGATTCAGGCCGTCGAGGACAAGGGTCGAGGCCGTGGGCTCTTGGTGCATTACCGAACGGACATCTCCGACCTGCGTGATGGCTCCAGCGTCGCTGCGCTGCAGTCCAGCACCTTCTGCCGCGATGCCGGCGGCTCGGGGTCGTTCGGAACGCCACCACAGCCTGCACAGCAGATGTTTGCCCCTATCGCAGACGGCAAGGCGCCTGATTGGTTCTGGGACTTCGCAATTCCACCTCAAGCCGCGTTGCTTTATCGCCTGTCAGGTGACTACAACCCATTGCACGTGTTGCCAACTTTGGCTCGGGCTGCGGGCCATGAGCGACCCATCTTGCACGGCCGCTGCACCTTCGGACTGGCAGCTCACGCCTTGTTGCGTGAAGCCTGTGGCTATGAGGCGGCGCGTTTGTCGGCCATGGCAGCGCGTTTTACGGGGGTGGTGTACCCGGGTGAGACCCTGCGCACCGAAGCCTGGCACGCCGCAGAGGGTGTCAGATTCCGAGCGCGCGTCTTGGAGAGAAACTGTACCGTGCTAGACCGCGGATGGGCCCGCATTCAAGATGCCGCCTGAAATCTCAGCCTGATTGTTTGAGGTGATGGGTCTGTCCTCCAGGCCGGCGACAATCACCCCATGTCTGCACATATTCCCTCTCGTGTCATTCCTCTGCTAGGAGCCACCAACTTTCGTGATTTGGGGGGCTACACAGGATCCCGTGGCCTGCGGGTGAGGTGGCGGCAGTTGTTCCGCTCCGATCATCTGGCTGGCCTGCACCCTCAGGACCATGAGGCACTGAACCAGTTGAGGGTGTCACGGGCCTTCGACTTCAGGGGCGTGAGCGAACGAGCCCAAGCGGCTTATCAGGTGCCAGGTGTGGCGCAAATTTCACTGGCGATCGAGCCTGCGGTGGTGCAGCGCATGCAAGACGTCGCTGCCGCGGGCAAGACCCTGACCGGCCCCATCGTGACCGAGCTCATGAAAGATCTCTACCGGGGTTTGGTCAGCCAGCCTGCCAACCCATTTGCGCTGCTGTTCGAGCATTTGCTGGAAGTCGATGAACCCGCCGTGTTCCATTGCACAGCAGGCAAGGACCGGACCGGACTGGCTGCTGCCTTGATCTTGGAGGCCCTGGGCGTGAGCCGATCGGACATCATGCAGGATTACCTGCTGACCAATCAACTGTACCGGCATCCCATTCCGGAGAACTCCAAAACGCCTGCTGAGGCGTTGGCCGTCTTGTGGACGGTGCAAGCCGGTTTTCTTGAGGCCGCGTGGGACACCATCGACCAGGTGCACGGCGGCATGGAGGCGTACTTGCGTGATCATCTGCGCTTGAGCGACAAGGCTCGCGACGCGCTCCATCAACGCTACCTCGAGCCCGCCTGACCTCACAGCAACAAGGCCAGACGCTCCAAGATCAACACGCCAAAAAATCCCAGGGCGGCAATGACCGTCCATTTGATGAGGATGAAGCCCCGCTGCTTCCACACCGGAGCACCTGTGGCCACGTACATGGCAAAGCACAGCACGCCAGCCACCATCAACAGGCCAAACACCAAGCGCAGCAGCAACATAGAGGGTGCAGGGCCTTACCAGGCTGGGGCGAGTTCGGCCAATCCAGGGGGAGCTCGGGACTCGTCCTCAAAAGTGACGACGTCATAGGCGGTTTGATCAGCCAGCAGCTTTCTGAGCAACACATTGTTCAGCGCGTGACCACTCTTGTAGGCCACGTAGTGCGCCAACATGGGCTTGCCCGCGATGTGCAAGTCACCTATGGCATCCAGGATCTTGTGCTTCACAAATTCATCGTCGTAGCGCAGACCTTCGCTGTTGAGCACCCGGTGCTCATCCACCACAATGACATTGTCCATGCTGCCGCCCAAGCCAAGACCACGCGCACGCATCATCTCCACATCGCGTGTAAAACCAAAGGTGCGCGCTCGGGCGATGTCACGCTTGTAGAGACCCGATCCCATATCGAAGGTGACACGCTGGCCCGTTGCGTTCAGGGCCGGGTGATTGAACTCAATTTCAAAGGTCAAAAGGTAGCCGTCATGAGGCTCCAATCGAGCCCATTTCAAAGAAGGCCCTTCGCCCTCGCGCACTTCGACCATCTTTTTCACCCGCAAGAAACGCTTGGGGGACTTTTGCAACTCAATGCCCGCACTCTGCAGCAGGAATACAAAGCTGGCGGCAGACCCATCCAAGATGGGAACCTCTTCGGCCGTGATGTCGATGATGAGGTTATCAATGCCGAGACCGGCACAAGCCGACATCAAGTGCTCAATGGTCTGCACCTTGGGGCCACCGGGGTCACCTTGAGGACTGATCGTGGATGCCATTCGGGTGTCGCTGACCGCCAAAGCATCCACATGGATATCGACAGGCACCGGAAGATCGACCCGACGAAACAAAATGCCGCTGTCAGGTGGGGCGGGTCGCAGGGTCAATTCCACCTTTTGGCCGCTGTGCACCCCCACACCGACGGCACGGGTCAGGCTCTTGAGGGTCCGCTGCGCAATCATCCCTGCATTGTCCCCGATTTTCAAACGCCATGCTCCAGGTCCCACTGGCTGGGATGCCACCCGCTCAAAGCCCATCGCGCGAGTGCCGAAGTCGCCAAAAAGAGCAACACGCCGGTGAGCGCAATGAGCGCCAAGGCGGCAAACATCCGTGGGATGTTCAATTGGTATCCCGATTGCAGAATTTGGTAGGCCAAACCGGTGCCCGAGCCTCCGGCGCCGGCGACGAACTCGGCCACGATCGCACCGATCAGGGACAGTCCGCTGCTGATGCGCAGCCCGCCAAAAAAGTAGGGCAACGCTGACGGGATTCGCAGTCGCCACAACACTTGCCATCGTGTGGCGCGCTGCAGGCGAAAGTAGTTCATCAACCCTGCATCCACGCTACGCAAGCCCAGCGTGGAGTTGGCAATCACAGGAAAGATGGCCGCCAGGGTGGCGCACCACACCAAGGCCCAGGTCGTGTCCTTAACCCAGATGATGACCAAAGGGGCGACCGAGACAATGGGGGTCACCTGCAAGAGCACGGCATAGGGAAACAAGGCGCGCTCCAACCAACGGCTTTGGACAAAGGCCAAGGCAATGGCCACCCCTGCGAGCGTCGCCACACCGAGCGCCAGCAGCGTGACTCGCACCGTATTGATCCACGCCGCCCAGAGCAGCGGTCCATCCTCCACCAGCGATTGCGCCACGCGCATGGGCGATGGCACCAGATACACCGGCACCTCCCACAGATCCACCGCCCCTTGCCACAACCCCAGCAACAGGGCACCGATCCAAAGCGCAGGCCCGAACCTCATGGCGCACCAACCTTGCTCATGCCAGGGCCGATTCCGCCTGGCCCTCACTGGCCTGCAAGAGACAATCTTGCAGCGCCCGTGCCCAGTCATTGAATTGTGAAGTCATGCGAAAGGCAGGGTCGCGAGGGTAGGGTGTATCGATTCGCACGTCAGCCACCACACGGCCGGGCCGGGCGGCCATGACGATCACCCGCTGAGACAAAAATACGGCCTCGGTGATGGAATGAGTGACGAAAATCACACTGAGTTGACGGCTCGACCACAGGTTCAACAGGTCGCTGTCCAACCGCGAGCGAGTGATCTCATCGACGGCCCCAAAGGGCTCATCCATCAAGAGCAGCGTCGCATCGGTGGCCAGGCTTCGGGCCAGCGACACCCGCATGCGCATGCCGCCCGACAACTCGTGAGGCCGATGGTGCGCAAATCCCTCCAGCCCCACGCTGCGCAGCGCAGACTGCACGCGAAGATCAGACTGTGATCGAGGCATGCCTGCCAAATCCAGCGGGAGTCTCACATTGGTATGGACTCTCGCCCAAGGCATGAGCGTGGGCTCTTGAAATACAAAACCCACATGCTCGTCGACATCCACCTTCACCTGTCCCTGGCTGGGACTCAAGAGCCCCGCCACCAGGTGCAACAGGGTGCTTTTGCCGCAGCCTGAGGGGCCTAACACGGTGACAAATTCACCGCGGGCCACTTGCAGGTCCACGGGCAGAAGGGCCTGAGTGCCATTGGGGTAGCGCTTGGTCGCCGCCAGCACCTCAACGGCCCAACGATCGGTGCGTTCACCCCCGCTCAACGTCACGCTCACACCTCTGCGCCCGACTTCAAGGGCGTCTCTTCACGGCATGACCTTGAGGTTTTTCACAAATTCCAGCGTATAGGTTCGCTTGAAGTCCACCTTGGCGGGGTCCAAAAGTTTCAATGACACCATGGTGTCATAGGTCTTCTTCAGCCGTTCCTCGGTCATGACGCCGATGCCTGCCTTGGCCGCATCACCGCCTGTCACCAGCCCCGTCTCCTTCATCATCTTGATCCCGTGAGCGATCAAGTCATCGGTCATGTTCGGGTTGTCTTTCTTGATGAGCGCATTCGCGGCCGAGGAGTCGCCCTGAAGATAGCTCTTCCAGCCCTCCATACTGGCCTTCACAAAGGCTGCAATGGCCTTGGGACGCTTCTTGAGGGTGTCCTCCATGCACACGATGGTGGTGGAGTAAGGAGGCCAGCCATGGTCGGCCATGAGCAACGCCGTCGGCTTGAACTTGGCCTGCTTTTCAATGGCATAAGGTTCGCTCGAAAGGTAGCCCTGCTGAACTGTGTTCTTGTCGGCAATGAAGGGCTGCACATTGAACGTGTAAGGGCGGATCTGCGAATCCGACAACCCATACACACTGCGCAGCCACGGCCAAAAGTTGGTGTTCGCGTCTGAGGAGATCAAGATGGTCTTGCCCTTGAGGTCTTCCATCTTTTTGAAGACCTCAGGGTGCCCAATCATGACCTCTGGGTCTTTCTGAAACGCGGCCGCCACGGTCACCGCACGCACGCCTTGTTCGTGAACCTTCATGGTCTGCACGTCGTAGCCCATGTAGCAATCGGCCTGACCCGCTGCCAAGAGTTGCAGACCATTCACCTGGGGTCCGCCCATGCGCAAAGTCACGTCCAGGCCAGCTTTTTTGTACAGGCCCTGGGCCAACGCTTGGTAAAAGCCACCGTGCTCGGCTTGCGCAAACCAATTCGTGAGGTAGACGAACTTCTCTTGGGCCTGGGCGGCGAAGGAGAGAGACACCGCCACAAGACCCATCAAAACAGGGCGCTTCATCAGGAACTCCAACCTGCAGTGCGTGGGGACCGCATTGTGCCCAATTTTCAGAAAATCCGC
Organism: uncultured Rubrivivax sp.; assembly: GCA_964498795.1. Lineage (GTDB taxonomy): Bacteria > Pseudomonadota > Gammaproteobacteria > Burkholderiales > Burkholderiaceae_C > Rubrivivax. The sequence continues at coordinate 11,911 of CAZCJB010000025.1, forward strand.
CGGAGTTCGCGGCCCTTGGGCCACGAACTCCCCCCAATGCCAACGCCTGAGGTCTTAGTCGGCCTGTTTGCGCAAGAAGGCCGGGATTTCGATTTCGTCCATGCCGCTGTTGGCCAGCGTCTCCACCTTGGTGCGGGCATTGCGCCACACGCTGGGGGTTTGCAAGCCTTCATAGCTCTGGGAGGGCAGCACCATCCCTGATCCCGGTACAGCCGCAGCGCCCATGGCTGACCCCGCGGCCATCACCGGCATGGCATCGCTGGTCCCGGTGGCCAACATGGGCTGAGGAATGGGGCTGCTCACCACCGTCAACGGGGCTTGCATGCGGCGTGCACCCGAGGACAGACCCGTCGCGATCACCGTCACCCGCATTTGGTCGCCCAGGCTTTCGTCAAAGGCTGCGCCGTAGATGACATGCGCATCCTCGGCTGCGTACAAACGGATGGTGTCCATGGCCACCTTGCTCTCACGCAACTTGAAGGTGTCCTTGGACGCGGCGATGAGCACCAAAACGCCCCGAGCGCCGGACAGGTCAATGCCCTCAAGCAACGGGCAGGCCACGGCCGCTTCAGCCGCCTTCTTGGCCCGGTCGGGACCATTGCCCGTGCCCGTGCCCATCATGGCTTTCCCAGGCTCGCTCATCACGGTCTTGACGTCTTCAAAGTCCACATTGACCAAGGCGTCCATGTGGATGATGTCGCTGATACCACCTACCGCATTCTTCAAGACGTCGTTGGCATGCGCAAAGGCCGCCTCTTGCGTGACATCCTCGCCCATGACGTCCAGCAACTTCTCATTGAGCACCACAATGAGCGAATCCACGTTGGCCTCCAACTCGGCCACGCCTTGGTCCGCTTGTTTGCGTCGGCGAGGGCCTTCAAAGTCGAACGGCTTGGTGACCACGCCCACGGTCAGGATGCCCATTTCTCGAGCGACACGGGCAATGACGGCCGCCGCCCCGGTGCCGGTGCCACCGCCCATGCCCGCCGTGATGAACAGCATGTTGGCACCCTCAATGGCACCCCGAATATGTTCGATGGCGTCCTCCGCAGCCGCGCGCCCCACTTCGGGCTTGCCACCCGCACCAAGACCTTTGGCACCCAACTGCACCAAAGTCGACGCACTGCTGCGGTTCAGCGCTTGCGCATCGGTATTGGCAACGATGAAGTCCACCCCCTCGACACCTTGGTCGATCATGTGCGTCACGGCGTTGCCTCCGCCGCCGCCCACGCCAATCACCTTGATCGTCGTGCCTTGGTCGAACTCTTCGATCATTTCAATTGCCATCTCTCTCTCCTTGCCTTCAGCAGTTGCCATTCAAAGTTGAAACACCCGATGATGTTGCGCCGTCATTCGACGTTGTCACAGCCACCACCCTCTCGAAAACTTTTCAGCCTATTCGTCAGAAGTTGCCCAAGAACCAATCTTTCGCTCGCGACATGACGGTTTTCATGGAACCCGCTTGCTGCGCAGCTTTGACCCCGCGACTGCGGGCAATGCGTGCCTCCTCCAGCAGACCCATGACCGCCGCCGATCTCGGATTGGCCACCATGTCATACAGCGCACCCGCATAGGTCGGCTGACCCGTGCGGACGGGCTTAAGGAAGATGTCCTCCCCCAGTTCAATCATTCCCGGCATGGTGGCCGACCCACCTGCCAGCACGCTGCCGCTGGACAGTCGCTCCTCAAAGCCGCTGTCTCGAATGACCTGTTGCACAAGTGAAAAGATTTCTTCGACCCGCGGCTCAATCACGCCGGCCAGCGCCTGACGGCTTAACAACCGAGGCGCTCGGTCACCCAGCCCCGGCACCTCCACCTGCTCAGCCGGATCAGCCAGCAACTGCTTGGCCACGCCATACTGCACCTTGATTTCTTCAGCGTCCTTGGTGGGCGTACGCAGCGCCATGGCGATGTCGCTGGTGATGAGGTCTCCGGCAATGGGGATGACGGCGGTGTGACGCACTGAACCTTCGGTGTAAATCTGCACATCCGTGGTGCCAGCCCCAATGTCTACCAGGGCCACACCCAGTTCCTTCTCATCGGCCGTCAACACCGCCGCTGCACTGGCACTCGGGTTGAGCACCAAGCGCTCCACTTCCAAACCACAACGTCGGACGCACTTGACGATGTTCTCTGCCGCGCTCTGAGCGCCGGTCACGATGTGAACCCGAACCTCTAGGCGACTGCCGCTCATGCCGATCGGCTCTTTCACCTCGTGACCGTCGATGACGAATTCTTGCGGCTCTACCAGCAAGAGCCGCTGATCGTTGGGAATGTTGATCGCCTTGGCGGTTTCCACCACACGGGCCACGTCGGTCGTTGTGACTTCGCGATTGTCGCGCACGATGACCATGCCTGTCGAGTTTTGTCCACGAATATGGCTGCCCGTGATGCCCGTGTACACACTACCGATCTTGCAGGCCGCCATCATCTCGGCTTCCTTCAAGGCCTGCTGAATGCTCTGAACGGTGGCGTCGATGTTCACCACCACCCCGCGTTTGAGCCCGTGGCTGTTGGCCACACCGAGCCCTGCCACTCGAAGTTCGCCTCCCGGGATGACTTCACCCACCACCACCATCACCTTGGAGGTGCCGATGTCGAGTCCCACGACGAGGTCTTTGTATTCCTTGGCCATTGCAGTCAATCTCCGAGGGGCTGTCGGTGGGTGGCACGGGCCCAACCCACCTGGAGGTGATGATGAAGAGGTGTCGAATTGAACATTCAGGGACTCCTGCGTGCACCCGCTGCGGGCGTTTGAGTGGTGACGCCTTGCATGCGCACGGCGTACCCGTCTGGGTGCCGCAGATCTGCGGAAACAAAACGGTTGTGAAATTGCCGGGTCACCTGAGATATCGTGCGGACAAAGCGGTTCGTGCGTGAAAGCACCTCTTCATCGGTGCCTCGACCCAGCTCGATATGGCCACCCCCGTCCAAATCGATGCGCCACGATCCGCGGCCTGAAAGTGCCAGGCGTTCCACCGACCGGTCGAGCTTGTTCATCAGCGGCTCGAGCTTTTGATACATCGACCACAGGTGAGGTGCGCTGCCATCGGGTCCAGATAACATGGGCAGGCTTTCGTCTTCCACATCGCCCACATTGGCCTGAAAGACTTCGCCGAAGTGGTTCACCAGCCGGTCATCCGCGCTGTCAGTTTCCCAAAGCGCCACGGCTCGGTGCTCTTCGAGACGGGCTGAAATCGAATTCGGCCACACGCGACGCACCACGGCAGTTCTCACCCAGGGTACGCTTTCGAAAGCCTTTTGCGCCGACCGCAAATCCAAGGTGTAAAAATTACCCGCCAGTTTGGGCATGACCACGGCACGCACGGTGGGGACACTGCTGCGTGTCAACTCACCCTCCAATTGGATGCTGCGCACCGGGAACCAAGGCGCACGTGCCAGCCAGGCCACGCCAGCGGCCGCCAATACCGCGGCCAATGCGGCGATCACCGACGCAGACACGGCATTCATCAACCGAATGTCCATGGGCCAGGACGGTCGAGCCAGGGTGACCATCAGTGCCCCTCCCAATGCGGTGGAGTGGTGACGGCGTGATCCAAAGCGGCATCCGCCAAGAGGCGAACACACAAGTCTTCATAAGTGATCCCCGCCGCCCGAGCGGACATCGGGACCAATGAATGGCTGGTCATGCCAGGCGAGGTGTTCATCTCCAACAAGAAGGGCTTGCGATCTGAGGCACGGATCATCAGATCGGCGCGGCCCCACCCTCGGCAACCCAAGGTGCGATAAGCAGCCAAGACCACCCGCTGGATTTGCGACTCTTCATCCACACTCAGTCCGCTAGGACAGTGGTATTGCGTGACATCGGTGAAATATTTGTTCTGGTAATCGTAGGCGCCTTGAGGCGCCACAATGCGTACCACGGGCAAGGCTTGGGCCTGCGGACCAGTGCCCAGGACCGGACAGGTGACTTCGTCGCCCTCGATGAATTCTTCACACAACACATCCGGATCGTATCGCGCGCTCAAGGCCACCGCCTGCACGATCTGCGAATAATCTTCCACCTTGGTCACACCGATGGAAGATCCTTCGCGAGGCGGCTTGACGATCAAGGGCAGCCCCAAGCGATCGGGGACGCTGCGAACCCTTTCCGGGGACTGGTCTTCGGGCGACAGCCACACCCAGTGAGGCGTCGGCAGCGACTCCGCCTGCCATACTCGCTTGGTCATGACTTTGTCCATGGCAATGGCGCTGGCCATCACCCCCGATCCGGTATAGGGGATCTTCAACCACTCCAAGACCCCTTGCACCGAACCGTCTTCTCCATAACGGCCGTGCAGTGCGATGAAGACGCGATCAAAGCCCTCTTCCTTGAGTGCGCCCAAAGGCCGTTGTGCCGGATCGAATGCGGTGGCCTGCACTCCATGCGACTGCAGCGCCGACAAGACCCCTTGCCCCGACATGAGGGAAATCTCACGCTCAGCACTCATGCCTCCCATCAGGACGGCCACTTTGCCCAGTCGTGACACGTCGATCCTCATGGTTGGATCCACCTCTGCAACTCGTCAGCCACACGCGCAGCCGCTTGCGGTTTAGCCAATGCACGCGCACACTCGGCCATGGTGAGCAGCCTGTCACGGCTCAGCGTTTGCACAAGAGCCTGCAAGGCCTGAGGTGTCAATTCCTCCTGCGGCAAATGGATGGCCGCTCCATGACGCGACATCCAAGCCGCATTGTCTTTTTGATGGGACGTGGTGCTCACCACCAAGGGCACAAGCACGGCCGGGACACCCCCTGCGCAGAGTTCACTCACGGTCACCGCACCGGCTCGACAAATCACCAGGTCACAATCCCTTAAGGCCTGCGCCATGTCATCGATGAAAGGTCGCACGTCTGCAGATAACTGCCGCTGCGCATAGTCTTGCCTCACACGATCGGCATGAGCGGCTCCCGCCTGATGCAAGACTTCAGGACGTCCCTCGGGATTTATGCCGGCCAAGGCTGCAGGTACCGTCTCATTGAGCACTTTGGCGCCAAGACTGCCGCCCAAGACCAGAATTTTCAGAGGGCCTGTTCGGCCGTTGAAACGCTGCTGAGGCGCCGCCATCGCTTCGATGTCGGCACGTACAGGGTTGCCTGTGACCACACCATGTCGCACCCGTTGCGCCACAGGCCCCTCAAAGCCAAACGCCACCTGCTTCGCAAATGGCAACAGCGCTTTATTGGACAGCAGCAATGCCGCATCTGCATTCACCAAGACCAAGGGCTTGCCCAAGAGCGCCGACATGAGTCCGCCTGGGAAGCATACATAGCCACCCATGCCCAATACGACATCGGCGCTTCGCTTGCGCAAGACCTGAAAGCACTGAATGAAGGCGGCCGCCAACTTGAACACACCCGCCAAAGTGTGTCGCCATCCCTTGCCCCGCAGACCCGAGAAATCGACCGTGTCCATCTCAATGCCCGTCGGAGGGACCAAGCGGTTTTCCATCCCGTGGGTCGTGCCGAGCCAACTCACGCTCCAGCCACGCCTTTGCATCTCTGCAGCCACCGCCAACCCTGGAATGATGTGTCCGCCCGTGCCAGCGGCCATGACCACGAGGTGACTCATAGCCGCCCTCCTCGCATCAGCGACCGATTCTCGATGTCGGCACGCACCACGATGGCCACGGCCACCAGGTTGAGCAAGATGGCCGATCCGCCGTAACTCATCAGCGGCAAGGTGAGCCCTTTGGTGGGCAACACGCCAAGGTTGACGCCCATGTTGATGAACGACTGGAAGCCGAACCACACACCGATGCCCTGCACCATCAAGCCAGCGAAGACACGATCCAACGCAATGGCCTGACGGCCGATCGCCACGATGCGACGTGTGAGCCAAAAGAAGGCGAAGATGACCGTCACGACGCCCAGGAAGCCCAGCTCTTCTCCAATCACGGCCAAGAGGAAGTCGGTATGGGCTTCCGGCAGGTAGTGCAATTTCTCCAAGGACGACCCCAAGCCTTGGCCAAAAATCTCGCCTCGACCAAATGCGATCAGCGAGTGTGTCAGTTGGTAGGCTTTACCTTGCGCGTAAGCGGGGTTCCAAGGATCTAGATAGGCCAGGATTCGGGTGCGTCGCAGCTCGTCAAACGCGATGATGAGCGCCACCGCGCCAATGGCCATGGCCGCAATCAGGAAGAACATCCGCGCGTTGACGCCGCCCAAGAACAACACCGCCATGGCCGTGGTAGCGATCACCAAGAAGGCTCCCATATCGGGTTGGCGCAACAACAACACGCCCACAAACAGCACCGCCAATGCCATAGGCCACACCGCACGCACAAAGTTTTCGCGGGCCTCCATCTTGCGCACCATGTAATTGGCCGCGTACATGGCAATGGCCAACTTGGTGAATTCCGAGGGCTGGAAGTTCATGATCCCCAGCGGAATCCACCGGCGAGAAAAATTCACCACCTTGCCGATGAAAGGGATGAGCACCACGATGAGCAGCACGATCGAAATCAGAAACACCGCTCGAGCATGCTTTTCCCAAAATGCGATCGGGATCTGCACCACAGCCAATGACAATACCGAGGCCAACCCAATGGACATCACGTGCCGTGACAAGAAGTGAGTGGGGGTGTAGCGAGAGAACTTAGGGTTGTCGGGCAGTGCCACAGAGGCCGAATACACCATCACGACACCCAACATGACCAAGGCGATGACCACGCCCACCAAGGCCTGGTCGAACCCCGCCATGCGAGTGACCCGGTCGGTCGCGCGGTCCAGGCCATCTCGCACGGGGACCGAGTGGCTGGCACTCGGGTCCCGACGAAGCTCCTCCCACCAGGACTTCAGGCCCCGCATAGAAAAGCGCGACGCCACCGCCGTGGTCATGCCAGTTCACCTCCAACATTCCATCCGCGCGGATCACGCAGTGCGTGCAACATCACCGCCAGCGAAACGCTCACCAACGATCCTAAAGTCAAGGCCGTCAATGCAGCGATCACCCGCAATTGCTGCTCAGCCACGTCGTCGCTCCACCCCGGCAAGGCTTGTGTCGGCATGAGTCGCTGCAGGTGAATGTCCACCTCTTGCGCAGGGCTCCCCTCCTTGCGTCGGCGCCCGCCTTCGTCAGAAGCCACCGCACGCACCAACCAGTGCATGCCCGACTCGATCACGCACCCCCAATCGCCAGGCTTCACGGGCGCGTCGAGTCCCAGAGTGATCACTTCGCGCGGCGGAACTTTGGGCGCGCTGCGTGGCCCGCGACCCGTCGGAGTGGCCAGGGGCTCTAACGCTGCCACGCAGGGCAGATCTCTTCGAAGCACCATGGCTCCCTCAGCGCCAAAGAGGGCCAGGTCTTGGACGCCACAGTCGTCCAAGACCGCAACCGCACGAGGTGACCAGGCGCTCGGTTCGCTCCGGACAGGTAGGGTCATGGGCTCGGACACCGCCCATAAATTCACTGGCGAACTCTCGTCGGCGACCGTCAACGCCGGCCCAGCCGCTTGCACGTGCTGGACGCTACGACCTGCACGGCTCAACACACCCGCTGTCCAGGTGGCAGCGGGTTGCAGCATTTGGGTCCCGACGATCACGAGCGTGGTACTCATCGCAACTTCAGACTCGCCAATCCCACCAGGCACAACAGCATGGTGATGATCCAAAACCGAACCACCACTTGGGTCTCGGTCCATCCCTTCTTCTCAAAGTGGTGATGCAATGGGGCCATGAGAAAGATGCGACGCCCTTCGCCGTAACGTTTGCGCGTGTACTTGAACCAGCTCACTTGAATGATCACGCTCAGGGCCTCGGCGACAAAAATGCCTCCCATAATCGCCAGCACGATTTCCTGTCGCGTGATCACGGCCACCGTTCCCAGCGCGCCCCCCAGTGCCAAGGCACCCACGTCACCCATGAACACTTGCGCAGGATTGGCGTTGAACCACAAGAACGCCAAGCCAGCGCCCGCCATGGCAGCACAAAAGATGAGCAGCTCTCCAGAGCCCGGGATGTAGGGGAACAGCAGGTATTTCGAATACACCGAACTGCCCGTCACGTAGGCAAAGATGCCCAACGCCGAACCCACCAAGACCACAGGCATGATGGCCAATCCGTCGAGCCCGTCCGTGAAATTCACCGCATTGCTTGCACCCACGATGACAAACCAACTCATCGCAATGAATCCGTAGACGCCCAAGGGATAACTCACCGTCTTGAAGAAAGGCAGCATCAAATCGGCCTTGGGTGGCAACTCATTGGAAAAGCCACTGGTGATCCAGCGCAAAAACAATTCCAGCACACGCAGATTGGTGTTTTCGGAGACGCTGAATGCCAAATAGGCTGCAGCCACCAAACCGATGATCGACTGCCACAAGAACTTCTCGCGCGAACGCATCCCCTCAGGGTCTCTATGAACCACCTTGCGGTAGTCATCGACCCAGCCGATGGCTCCATAGCCAAAGGTCACCAACATCACCACCCACACGAATCGGTTGGACCAGTCGAACCAGCACAGTGTGGCCACACCGATGCCGATGAGCACCAGCACGCCTCCCATGGTGGGTGTTCCTCGCTTGCCCAAATGGGCCTGCACTCCGTACTCACGGATGGGCTGACCAATCTTCATTTCGGTCAGACGTCGAATCACCCAAGGACCGAACGCCAGCCCGATGAGCAATGCCGTCAAGGCCGCAAGGACCGCTCGAAACGTGATGTACTGAAAGACCCGAAGGAAACTCAAGCCTTCGGGGTTCAGTGACATGAGCCATTGGCTCAAGCTAAGCAGCATGAAGTCTCCCTGCATCCATCATGGTTTGCACCACGCGCTCCATCGCCATGAACCGCGAACCCTTGATCACTATGGAGCGGGCATTCGGCATCGCCACGCTGTCTTCACGCAGCGCCGTGACCAACGCTGCCGTATCGGCAAATTCTTGGGCTGAAGCACCAAACGCCCTCGCGGCGTTGGCGCACAAAGCGCCTGCACACCACAAGTGCTCAATGCCTCTTTCGCGCGCGTAAGCCCCGACCTCTCGGTGGAAGGCCGGCCCTTGGTCACCGACCTCGCCCATGTCACCGAGCACCATCCATCGAGGTGAGGGCAACTCTGCCAACACCTCAATGGCAGCACGCACCGAGTCAGGGTTGGCGTTGTAGGTGTCATCGATCAAAGTAACTGGGGATCCTTTGAGGGACACACTCATCATGCAAGACCGACCCTTGACCGCGGCAAAGGCTTCGATGCCTTGGACGATGGCAGACATCGGCGCGCCGACGGCCCAAGTGGCAGCAGCAGCGGCCAATGCATTTTTGACGTTGTGAAGCCCCGCCATGTGGAGCACCAAAGACACGGGGCCTTCGGGCGTGCGTGCATTCACCTTCCAGCCGTGCCCCTGCCATTGCGCCTCAGCCACAAAATCAGCCTGCATCAACGCTCCCGAATCTTGCGTGACGGCGCCATTCACAGGCATCAGGGCGAATGTCACGGTTCGTCGAACGCCAGCCCCTCGAGCCCAGACCGAAGCGTACGCATCATCGGCGGGGAACACGGCCACCCCGTCTGCAGGCAATGCCTCAATGACCGCACCGTTTTCCTCCGCCACCGCCTGCACCGTGGCCATGAATTCCTGGTGTTCACGCTGAGCGTTGTTGACCAATGCCACCTGCGGCCTCGCCCACGCTGCCAGAGAGGCAATTTCTCCTGGGTGATTCATGCCCAGTTCCAACACGGCCACCTCATGATGAGCGCGCAGACGCAGGAGTGTGAGGGGCACACCGATGTGGTTGTTGAAGTTGCCCTCGGTCGCCAGCGAATGCTCGGGCTTCCAGGCTCGCAAGATGCGAGCAATCATTTGGGTGACGGTGGTTTTTCCATTGCTGCCGGTGACTGCGATCAAAGTTGTCGGCTGCGATTGCCTCCACGCGGCAGCCAAGGCCTGCAAGGCCGAGAGGCTGTTGCTCACCTCCAGGCCCGGCAGGCCACAGGCCCGCAGGCCTCGCTCGGCGATGGCGGCACGGGCGCCCGCTGCCTTGGCTTGGGGCAAGAAGTCATGAGCATCGAATCGATCGCCACGCAGTGCGACGAAGAGATCTCCCTCTCGCAGGGTGCGCGTGTCGGTGTGCACCCGCTCCAAAGGCAAGCTGCCATCTCCGACGAGCGTCGATCCCGTCAGCATGGCGTGGGCTTGCGACAAGGTGAGCATCAGAAGCTCTCCTGTTCCGCCGGTCCAGGCCGAACAGCAATTTGTGGCTTGAACTCAATGTCAGGTGCCACGTTCATCATGCGCAGCGTCTGCTGCACCACCTGGGCAAACACTGGCGCGGCCACGTCACCACCGAAATAAATGCCCTTGCTCGGCTCATCGACCATCACCGCCACCACGATCCTGGGCGCGCTCACGGGGGCCAAACCTACAAACCAGGCGCGGTACTTGTTGGAGGCGTAGGACTTCCCTTCCTGCTTATGGGCCGTCCCGGTCTTGCCGCCCACCGAATACCCCATGGCCTGCGCTTTGGGTGCCGTGCCCCCCGGACCTGCGGCCATTTGCAGCATCTTGCGCACTTCCTGCACCGTTTTCGCCGAGAGCACTCTCACGCCCGGCACCGGCAGCGGCTTGCCGTCCGGCCCTTTGGAGAGATGGTCTTGGCGCAACATCGTCACCGGGATCAACTCGCCGTCACGGGCGAAGACGGTGTACGCACGGGCCATTTGGAACAGGGACGCCGAGAGTCCGTAGCCATAGCTCATGGTGGCCTGCTCGATCGGCCGCCAGGTCTTGAAGGGACGCAACCGACCTGTCACGGTGCCCGGAAACTCCAGCTGAGGCTTTTGCCCAAATCCCACCTGCGAGAAGAGCTCCCACATTTCGCGAGGCGCCATTTGCATCGCCATCTTCACGGTGCCCACGTTGCTGGATTTCTGAATGACCTCTTGCACCGACAAGACACCGTGTGGATGCGCATCCTTGATCGTGGACCCGGTGATGTTGATGGATCCGGGCGCTGTCTGGATGGGGGTCTGAGGAGTGACTCTGCCTGTCTCGATGGCCAAAGAGGCCACAAACGGCTTCATGACCGAACCTGGCTCGAAAATATCGGTCAGGGCCCGGTTGCGCAGCTGAGCGCCAGATAGGCCTTGGCGACTGTTGGGATTGAAGCTGGGGTAATTGGCCAGGGCCAGCACCTCTCCCGTGACGGTGTCGATCACGACCACGCTGCCGGCTTTGGCGTTGTGCTCCATCACGGCATCACGAACACGCTGCCAGGCAAAGAACTGGACCTTGCTGTCAATGGCCAAGGTGATATCTCGCCCATTGACGGGCTCCAGGCGGTCCCCAATGTCTTCCACCACGCGGCCCAGACGGTCCTTGACCACGCCACGGGATCCATCCTTGCCTTTCAAGTGGTCTTGAAAGGCCAGTTCAATGCCCTCTTGACCCGCTTCTTCGACATTGGTGAAGCCCACCACATGGGCGGCGGCTTCACCTTCAGGGTAGCTGCGGCGGAATTCAGGCACTTGGTACACGCCCTTGGCACCCACCGCCTTCACCTGCTCCCACACCTCGTTGTCCACTTGACGGCGTAGCCACGCAAACTCGCCACTGCCGTCCGTGCGGGTCTGCAATTCAGATGGCGACATGCCCAGCAGTTGCGTCAGCGCCTTGCGTTGCGCCACGTCCGCCTCAAAATCTTTGGGGATGGCCCACACCGAAGGCGTGGGCACACTGGTGGCCAACACCACACCGTGACGATCCAAAATCCGTCCCCGGCTGGCCGGCAACTTCAGCGTGTGGGCATAACGCTTTTCACCTTGCTTGAGATAAAAGTCGGCTCCCACGACCTGGATGTAGACCGCTCGCCCGATCAGCAGCAAAAAGGCCAAAGCCATCAGCACCACGACAAATCGGGACCGCCACGGGGGCGTCTTGCTGGCCAGCAACGGGCTGGTGGCGTAGTTGACGCCGCGTGCGGCGGTGGCTCCACGCATCACGGCTTGGCTCCTGAGGCGCTGGCTGCGCTGGCTGCGCTGGTCGCGCTGGTCGCCCTCGCCGCGCTCACCGCAGTTTCCGACGCCACTGCGATCGCCGGATCGATGGCGTACACCGTCACTGCAGGGGATGCCGTGCGCATTTGCAGCTTCTCGCGGGCCATCCGCTCCACACGCAGATGCGTGGCCTGCGCTTGACGCTCGGCGTCCAGCCGCTTGAACTCGACCTCCAGGGCGCGTTCTTCACTGTGGGCCCGGTCAATGGCCGTGAACAGCCGACGTGCGTCGTAGCTGGTGCGCACCAGGAAGAGGCAGCTGCCCAACAACACCAGCAACAGCAGCAAGTGCCAACGCGTCATGCCGGCACCTCCGTGCGCTCGGCTACACGCAAAATGGCAGAGCGTGACCGCGGATTCAAGCTCACTTCAGTGGCGCTCGGTCGGATCCGAGCCAAGGCGCGAAGCTTCATCGGGCGTGGCGGCGCGAAGGGCGCTCGACGATCCACCTCATCACGGCTCTCGCGCGCGATGAAGGTCTTCACCATGCGATCTTCGAGCGAGTGAAAGCTGATCACCGCCAGACGTCCTCCCGGCACCAGCAGCGCAAGCGCTGCCTTTAGCCCCTGTTCGAGCTCTTCAAGCTCGGCGTTGATGAAAATCCGAAGAGCCTGAAATGTGCGCGTTGCAGGGTCCTGGCCCGGCTCGCGGGTTTTGACCGCACGAGCCACGACTTCGGCCAACTCCCCTGTGGTTCGAACAGGACACCCGCTCGACCGGCGAGCCACAAGCGCCTTTGCAATCGAAACAGCAAACCGTTCTTCGCCATAGTCACGAATCACCTCCACCAGTTGGCGCTCTTCGACACGATCTAAGAAATTTGCGGCGGTCTCGCCGCGGGTGGTGTCCATGCGCATGTCCAGTGGCGCATCGAACCGAAAACTGAAACCCCTTGCCGGGTTGTCGATCTGCGGGCTGCTCACCCCCAGATCCAGCAGCACGCCGTCGACCCGGCTGATGTGCCGCGCTGCCAACTCCTCGCGCAAGGTGGAAAAAGCGGCATGCACCATGGTCAGGCGCGGATCGCTCAGGCTGTGGCCGCAGGCCATGGCTTCGGGGTCGCGATCGAAGGCGATCACCCGCCCTTGCTCGGACAAGCGAGCCAACAAGGCTCGGGTGTGCCCCCCACGACCGAAGGTGCCATCCACATACACCCCGTGGGGCGTGGTGACCAGGGCCTCCACGGCTTCTGTCAGCAAGACCGTGGTGTGTGACCATGCCGTCGCCGTTCCGCTCATCCGATGAACAGACTGGACAGCTGTGCGCTCATGTCCCCGCTGAGGACGTCGGCTTCGTGCGCGTCGTACCGGGCCTTGTCCCAGATTTCAAAGCGATTGCCCAAACCCATGAACACCACTTCGCGCTCCAGGCCCGCCCAGGCTCGCAGCTCGGGGGGCAACAGAACACGTGAGGAGCCATCGATAGCCACCTCAGTGGCGCTGCCGACGTACAGGCGGCGCAGCCCATCGGCAGAGGCGGGCAAGGCATTCAAGCGGCCCTCGAACTGTTCCCACACGGGGCGCGGAAATAGCGACAAGCAGCGCACGTGGCTCTTGCTCACCACGAGCTGCCCCTCCACCGCCGACATCAAGACATCGCGATACCGAGAGGGCACGGTCACCCGTCCCTTTCCATCCAGGGTCAGGAGCGGACCGCCTTTGAATGCAAAAACTGACACAAAAACCCACTAAAGTGCACGAATCTGCACTGTAGCGGACTTTTCAGGTCCCGGTCAATGCTCAAATTAAAGAAAAATCAATGGAATCAAGCACTTAGAGCCGATGTGTAATGCAAATTTCCTAGAAAAAATTGTTCAAAATGAAGCACTTGAAACACAGAATGAATCCTGTTTCTTAGCAACTCATCGCAAACCTGGGGGTCAGGAGGGCAGGCGACGGCGCACCCACATCCAACTGAGGCCCCCCACCACCCACATGGCAGCCGACCCCAGCGCCAAGGTCAGGGTGGAGTCCATGACCAGAGGCACCAGCACTCCGGCCACCAACCCGTTGCCCGTCGAACCGATGAACGACTGCAACGATGAAGCCATGCCGCGGCGCTGAGGCACCAAATCCAAGAGTAAGAGCGTGACCGCCGGCGCCGAGAGTGACCATCCGAAAAAGTACACGCCGACCGGAAATAGCGCCCAGGAGACATTGGGCACCCAGATCGCATTGAGGGTCAGGTTGACCGCCGAGGACAGCCCCATCACCCCGAATCCGAGCATGATTTGTTTGGTAGGCGCGAACTTTCCCGCAAGCTTGCCGCTCAACCACGCCCCCGAGGTCATACCCATCACACTCACGATGAAAAACCAATAGAACTCGGTGGGCTGCAGGTGCAAATGATCGCCCAGCCAAGCAGGCCCGGCGAGCACATAGATGAACATGCCATTGAAGGGCACACCGCTGGACAATGCCAGCGCCAAGAAGCGTGGCTCTCGCATCAAAGTCCAGTACCCCTTCATCAGGGGCCTGAGCCCCAGGGGATGCCGTTGATCCTGGTGCAGGCTCTCAGGCAGCAGCCTCCACATGGTCCATGCCAACGTCAATCCAGCCAAGGCCAGCAGCCAGAAGATGGTGCGCCAGTCCAAAGCCACCACGACCCAGCCTCCCACCCACGGTGCGACCACGGGCGCCAGGCCGAAAAAGATCGTCACCTGGCTCATCACACGCTGGGCCTGGGCCTGGGGGAAGAGATCACGAATGATGGCGCGGCCCACCACCATTCCGGCGCCGGCTGTCATGCCTTGAATTGCTCGCCACGCCACCAACCAACCGATCGTGGGGCTCAACGCGCAGCCCACACTGGCCACGCTGAACATCAGCAGTCCCGTGATGACGACCGGACGGCGCCCCAAGCTGTCTGATACGGCGCCATGAAAGAGGTTCATGGCGGCAAATGCAAACAAGTACGCCGACAACGTTTGCTGCATCTGCAAAGGGGTGGCCTGCAGCGATCGCGCGATGTCGGAAAACGCCGGCAAGTAGGTGTCGACGGAAAACGGTCCGAGCATGCTCAGGCCTGCCAGCAGCAGCGCCAGCGACCAATGTGAGCCGCGCCACAAGCTTGAAGCTTGGGGATGCATGGGTCCTTTCAAAGTCCAGCCAAAGTGTGAAGCAAGCCGATAGGCCGGATTCTGTGCAACGGGTCGCCCCGTCGTGACCGCCATTCCTCTGGGCCAGGGGTCACCCACCTGGCTCGATGCCACCTACCCGCCGACTCCGCGAGACCACGTCAACGTCGGCCTACTTGGTGTTGCTGCGCGTAGAGATTGCCCGTTTCACCCCTGGCGGGATCGCTCCTGCCAGGGCTCGTCTCTGTTGCTCTAATCCTCGGCTCGCGCCGGGCAGCCGTTAACTGCTACGCCGCTCTGTGCAGTCCGGACCTTCCTCCAGCGCCGAGTTTCCCCGATCGCGCCAGCGGCGGTCTGGCTTGCTTCACAGGGCTATTGTCCCATTGATTCGACCGCAGGGAGGTCGGGCAGAGATTGCTTCGGCCCGAGGGGCCTC
>CAZCJB010000026.1:0-27354 GCA_964498795.1 uncultured Rubrivivax sp.
GGCTTGATCGTGGAGCGCACGATCGAGCAGTTCTTCGATCCCGACAAGGGCATGTTCCTGCCCGACCGTTTCATCAAGGGCGAATGTCCCAAGTGCGGCGCCCAAGACCAATACGGCGACAACTGTGAGGTGTGCGGTGCGGTCTATGCCCCCACCGACCTCAAAAATCCCACGTCGGCCCTGTCGGGCGCTCGCCCGGTCCTCAAGAGCAGTTCTCACTTTTTCTTCGCCTTGT
Organism: uncultured Rubrivivax sp.; assembly: GCA_964498795.1. Lineage (GTDB taxonomy): Bacteria > Pseudomonadota > Gammaproteobacteria > Burkholderiales > Burkholderiaceae_C > Rubrivivax. The sequence goes on from CAZCJB010000026.1 coordinate 236, forward strand.
CTTCGCCACGTTGTGTGGAATTCTTGAAGGCCTGGACCCATGCGCCGGGCCGTCTCCAATCTGAGGTGCTCAACAAGATTTCGGAGTGGTTTGGTGATGACGATGACGGCGGCACGCGACTGGCCGATTGGGACATCAGCCGCGATGCGCCCTACTTCGGCATCCGCATTCCAGACACCGAAGACAAATATTTTTATGTGTGGCTGGACGCGCCGGTGGGCTACCTGGCCTCTTTGAAGGCGCTTTTGGGCCCTGCCTACGAAGTCTATGTGGCCGACCCGGCGGTGGAGCAGGTGCACTTCATTGGCAAAGACATCGTCACCTTCCACACGCTGTTTTGGCCGGCCATGCTGCATTTCAGCGGCCGCAAGACCCCAGCACACATTTATGTCCACGGTCACCTCACGGTCATGGGTGAAAAGATGAGCAAGAGCCGAGGCACCGGCATCTCTCCGCTCAAGTACCTGGAACTGGGACTGGATGCACAGTGGCTGCGTTACTACATTGCCGCCAAACTGAATGCCCGCGTGGAGGACATCGACTTCAACCCCGAGGACTTTGTCACTCGTGTGAATTCGGATTTGGTGGGCAAGTACATCAACATCGCCAGCCGTTCGGCGGGCTTCCTGACCAAGCGCTTTGCCGGGCGACTGAGCGCAGACTTGGGCGTGGAAGGTCGCGCGCTGCTCGATGCGCTGCGCTCTTCCTCAGAGAGCCTGGCCACCTTGTACGAAGAACGTGAAACCGGCAAGGCCCTGCGTGAAATCATGGCCTTGGCTGACCGCGTGAACGAATACGTCGACCAACACAAGCCCTGGGAACTGGCCAAGCAAGCGGGGCAAGACTCGGCGCTGCATGATGTGTGTTCGGTGTGCGTGGAGGCCTTCCGCATCTTGACCGTGTATCTCAAGCCCGTGCTGCCTGCGCTGGCCACTCAGGTAGAGCAGTTCTTGAACTTGGCGCCCCTGCAATGGGCCGATGTGGATCAAGACCTTGGGGCCTCGGGGACCCACACCATTCGTCCTTACCAACACCTGATGCAACGTGCCGACTTGGCACGGGTGAATCAACTGTTTGACATGCCGGCGATGGTCAAAGCGCATCCCGGCGGTGAAGACATTGCCGCCGAAATCTCCATCGATGATTTTGGCAAGGTAGACCTGCGCATTGCACGCATCGTCAAGGCCGAGCATGTGGACGGCAGTGACAAATTGCTACGCTTGACCCTTGATATGGGAGAGGTCGATGATCAAGGTCAGCCTCGCCATCGCAATGTGTTCAGCGGCATACGCTCGGCCTACAAGCCCGAGGACTTGACCGGCCTGTTCACCGTGATGGTGGCCAACCTCGCACCGCGCAAAATGAAGTTCGGCGTGTCCGAAGGCATGGTCTTGTCAGCGGGACACGCCGACGCCAAGGCCCATCCGGGGCTTTATGTGCTGCAACCATGGCCCGGCGCCACACCGGGGATGCGAGTGCGCTGAGCGGTGGGCTGATTGATCCCCCTTCACCGCTTCAGGCCCCGCTTGAGGGACACGCTGCGCGGCTACCAGCGCGCCGACTTGCTGGCCGACCTGGGCGCTGGTGTGACCGTGGGCGTGGTGGCCTTGCCGCTGGCCATGGCCTTTGCCATCGCTTCCGGGCTCAAACCCGAAGCCGGCCTGGTCACGGCCATCGTAGCCGGTTTTCTCATCTCGGCCCTCGGAGGCTCGAATGTGCAGATCGGTGGCCCCGCCGGAGCGTTCATCGTCATCGTCTATGGCATCGTCGAGCGCTATGGTGTGGCCAATCTGCTCATTGCCACGTCCTTGGCGGGTGTACTGCTGATCGCCATGGGGTGGCTGCGCCTAGGTGCCTGGGTGCGCTACGTACCGGTGTCCATCGTGATCGGCTTCACCAACGGCATTGCCGTGCTCATTGGTCTGTCGCAGCTGAAAGACCTGTTGGGCTTGAAGATCGGCAAATGGCCGGCCGATTTCTTCAGCCAGATTGAAGTGCTGTCGCGGCACGTCGACCAGACCAACCTAGCAGCCCTGGGCATGGGTGCCGCCTGCCTCGCTTTGGTGGTGCTGTGGCCCAAGTCCTATGCCATTGATGCGGCACGCACTGGGGCTTGGGCCAAGGTCCATCGTGTATTGGCTCAGGTGCCTGGCACCCTCATCGCTCTGGTAGCAGCTACGGCCGCTACTCTGGCCTTTGGATTGCCGGTGGAGACCATCGGGTCGACGTTTGGCGGCATTCCGCAGTCACTGCCCGCCCCCGCCTGGCCCGACTTCGACTGGACCACGGTCAAGCAACTCTGGGCACCCACCTTGACCATTGCCCTGTTGGGGGCCATTGAATCGTTGTTGTGTGCCCGAGTGGCCGACAACCTCACCGAGTTCCCACGGCATGACCCCAACCAGGAGCTCATGGCACAAGGCGTGGCCAATGTGGTAGCCCCGCTCTTCGGTGGCCTGCCCGCCACGGGCACCGTGGCCCGTACGGTGACCAATGTGCGCACAGGGGGCCGAAGCCCTGTGGCCGGCATGGTGCATGCCCTGGTCTTGCTGGGCGTGGTGTGGGCGGCCGCTCCGTTGGCGGCCCACGTGCCTCTGGCGGCGCTGGCAGGCATCTTGATGTTCGTGGCCTGGAACATGGGAGAGTGGCGCGAGTTTGTGCGCGCCCAGCGATTCAGTCTGAACTACCGGATCATCTTGTTTGGCACCTTTGCGCTCACCGTGATTTTTGACCTCACCGTGGCTGTGGAAGTGGGGCTGGTCTTGGCCTGCTTATTCTTCATATGGCGCATGGGTTCGCTCTTTGAGATCCGAGACTTCGCGCCACCCCCCAACGAGCCCTTGCCCGCTGGCGTTCAAGCCTTCGAGCTCTATGGCTCCTTGTTTTTCGGTGCGGTGGGACAAGTGGAAGATTTGCCCGCCCGGGTGGGCTCCGACGTGCGGGTCGTGGTGCTGGACATGCACCGCTTGGTATCCATGGATATCTCGGGGTTGGAATCCCTGGAGCAGTTTCACCGCACCCTGCAAAGGCGGCAAGTGGCACTGGTCCTGGCCGATGTCAACCCGCAGCCACTGTCGCTCGTGCAGCGTTCGGGTTTTGAGCGCACTTTGGGTCCAGATCACATCGTGCCTCAGGTCAGCGGCCTTAGAATCCCGTCCGAAGCATCTTACTGATGGTGATCTCCATGCCTTTGCTCTGGAAACCCTATACCTCCGACGTCACGCAGCTGATTGCACAACTGAAATCGCAGCGCCCCACCCTCGAGGCGGAGCAACAGAAAGGCCGGTCCCTGCTGTGGGACAAATCGATCGACCTTGAGGCACAAGAGCAATTCAAGGCAGCGCGAGTCGCACAGCAGCCCTACGTCTACCAGACCAAGGTCTGAGCCAAGCTGAAGGTTTCTTGATTTGAGCGCTGACGTTCTCCTGCTGCCCGAGGCACAGCCTGATCCCTCAGGCGAGTCGGTCGCGGCCGTCTTGCCCGACGTGGTGGACCAGGTGGCGTTGGCACGTCTGTACGGCGAGCCCTTGTTCAAGCTCCCGCAGGACTTGTACATCCCGCCCGATGCACTCGAAGTGTTTTTGGAGACCTTCGAAGGTCCGCTGGACCTGCTGCTCTACCTCATTCGCAAGCAGAACTTCAATGTGCTGGACATCCCCATGGCGGATGTCACGCGGCAGTACCTGGATTACGTAGAGCAGATCCGCCAGCGCAACCTGGAGTTGGCGGCCGAATACTTGCTGATGGCTGCCATGCTGATTGAGATCAAGTCGCGCATGCTGCTGCCGCCCAAGAAGAATGCGGATGGCACCGAGCCCGAGGATCCCCGGGCGGAGTTGGTGAGGCGTCTGCTGGAGTACGAGCAAATGAAGCTCGCCTCCGTCAAGCTCGATGCCTTGCCTCTGCTGGGGCGTGATTTCTTGAAGGCCCAGGTCACCATTGAGCAGAGCCTGCAGCCACGTTTTCCCGATGTGCACCCTGACGACCTGCGCGCTGCTTGGGCGGACATCTTGCGTCGCGCCAAGCTCAACCAACACCACAAGATCACGCGCGAACAACTCTCGGTGCGTGAGCACATGAGCCTGATGATCAAACGGCTGCAGGGGCGCAAATTCGTTGAATTTCACGAGCTGTTCGATGCGCAGGCCAGCACGCCGGTGCTGGTGGTGAGCTTCATTGCCCTGCTCGAACTCAGCCGCGAAAGCCTGGTGGAACTCACCCAGGCCGAGGCCTTTGCGCCGATTTACGTTCGGTTGGCGTACTCGACAAGTTGAGGGCCTCGGGTCTTTCTCAATCAACGGGGCGAAGCGGCGATATGAGCTGACCCAGCGACCAAGGCCTTCAATGCCGCCTCGTCCAGCGTCTCTTTGACGAGCAACTCCCGAGCACCCTGCTCTAGCACGATGCGCTGTGCGTCCAGCACTTGAACAGCGCGGTCGAACGCATGGCTCACAATAGATCTCACAGCCTCGTCGACGCGTTGCTGCGTCGCCGGTCCCATTCGGCGGCTGTCGAAACCGGTGGGCCCAAAAGGCAGGTCCAAGAACTTCGGCGCGGGCGGTTCGTAGGCCACATGGCCCAAGGACTCCACCATGCCGTAGCGCATGGCCATGTCACGAGCGATGTCGGTGACCTTGGCCAGGTCGTCTGCGGCACCGGTGGACCAATGTCCAAAGATGAGATGTTCGGCCGCTCGCCCACCCAACAACACCATGATCTTTCGTTCGAGTTCCTCCCGGGTCATCAGGTAGCGATCTTCGGTGGGCCTGGCGATGGTGTAACCCAGCGCACCAATGCCACGAGGGATGATGGACACCTTGTGCACCGCGTCACTTCCCGGCAAGGTCAGTGCGACCAGTGCGTGACCCATTTCGTGCGTGGCAATCACTTCGCGCTCCCGAGCATTGAGCACGCGGTTCTTCTTTTCGAGACCCGCCACGATGCGCTCGACGGCCGCCGTGAAGTCGGCCAAGGTCACTTCAGCACCACCGCGGCGCGTGGCCGTCAACGCAGCCTCATTGCACAGGTTGGCCAGGTCGGCGCCCGAAAAGCCGGTCGTGAGCGCGGCCACTTGCGACAGGTCCAGGGTGGGATCCAGCGCAATTTGGCGCACGTGTACGCGCAAGATCTGCACGCGCCCCGCCTTGTCAGGTCGGTCCACCAACACCTGTCGATCAAAGCGTCCGGCCCGCAGCAAGGCCGGGTCCAAAATCTCGGGCCGATTGGTCGCGGCCAACAACACGAGGCCTGAAGAACTGTCAAAGCCGTCCAGTTCGGCCAGCAGTTGATTGAGCGTCTGCTCACGTTCATCATGACCCCCCAATGGTGAGGCCGTGCCGCGCGCCCGGCCGAGGGCGTCGAGCTCGTCGATGAAGATGATGGCCGGTGCACGTGCGCGGGCTTGCTCAAACAGGTCCCGGACACGCGCGGCGCCCACCCCCACAAACATCTCGACGAATTCACTGCCCGAGATGCTGAAAAACGGCACCCCCGACTCACCAGCCACCGCTTTGGCCAACAAGGTCTTGCCCGTGCCCGGAGGTCCCACCAACAACACGCCCTTGGGCAAGCGTGCGCCCAGCCGACCGTAACCAGTCGGATCCTTGAGAAAGGCCACAATTTCTTGCAGCTCAGACTTGGCCTCATCCACGCCCGCTACATCAGCAAAGGTCACGCCAGTGACGCGCTCGACATAAACCTTGACGTGGCTCTTGCCGATGCTCATGAAGCCGCCCATCCCTTGCCGATCGGCCAGGCGGCGCACCACAAAGTACCAGAGGCCGAAAAACACCGCTGCCGGCAACACCCAGCTCATCAAATCGCGCAAGAAGGTGCTCTCCACCGCTCGGGTGTAGGGCACGTTGAATTTGCTCAGACGCTCCGCCAACGCGGGATCGACGCGGTTGGCCAGGAGCACCACCTTGCCCTGTGCGTCGGGCACCTTGAGCTTGCCGGTGATGGTGGTGTCGGTCAGCAAAACCTCGGACACCCGACCTTCTGCCAACGCCTGTTCAAACTGGCTGTAGGGCACGGCTTCAACCATTTGCCGTGCTTGCCACCAGCTCTGAAGCCCGATCAAGAGCGCCAGCGCCAAGAGCCAATAGGCCACATTCCAGTTCGCCAGCGAGGACAAGTCAGGTGGCTTGCGGGGTGGGTCGGGAGACTCCGGCTCGTCGGACTTCGCCGATCGGCTGGGCCCAGCGTCTGAAGGAGGCATGCAGCCATTGTGGGACGCCATACCGGGACCCCCATTGGTCAGGCGCAACGGGGATGGCGAAGGGTCATCGACCCAGAAGCAATCTCCTACCCCGCCACCACCCTCATGGGCTTGGGAAATCCGTCGACCTTGCGGCCCTTGCGGGCGCGCTTGCCTTCGTAGGGTGCCCACGAGGCCGACCGCAGCAGCTCTTCTTTGGCTTTGCCACCGCGGCCCTGCCCTTGCACCTTGAGCGCCTCGGCGAAGGTCGCCGCAGAGACCAGTGGCGACTTGGCGTCGACATCCATCAAGGTCAAGCCTCGACCCCCATTGGATTGCAGCTTGAGCTCATCCAATCGGAAGACCAGCAAACGACCGTCCAAGGCCAAGCAGGCCACGTGACGGTCTTGCGCCGCCACCGCGGCGGGGGGCAATACCATTTCACCCGCATCAAGTGCGAGGAAACTCTTGCCCGCTTTATTGCGCCCGTGCAAGTCACCGGCCTTGGCCAGCAGACCGAAGCCTCCCGTATTGGTCAATAGAAGAACCTGATCCGCAGAGCCCGCAAAATAATGCGCCGGCTGCGACCCTGATTCCAATTCGATGAAGGTGGTGATGGGCGCTCCGTCACCACGCCCACCGGGCAGGTTCGCAGCTGCCACGCTGTAGGCGCGGCCGTTGGTGCCCAGCACCACCAGTGTGTCCACCGACCGGCAAGCAAACACGCCATACAAGGCATCGCCAGGCTTGAAGGTGAGCGACGTGGGGTCCACCTCGTGACCCTTGAGGGCGCGCACCCAGCCCTTGAGGCTGACCACCACACTCACGGGTTCGTCCACCACACGCACCTCGGCCACCGCCTTGCGCTCTTCTTGGATCAGCGTGCGGCGGTCATCCCCAAAGGCCTTGGCGTCAGATTCGATTTCCTTGATCAAGGTACGCTTGAGCGCTGCAGGGCTGCCCAAGATCTCCTCGAGCTTGGCGCGCTCTTCGCGCAAAGATGACAGCTCTTGCTCGATGCGCAAGGCTTCGAGTCTTGCCAGTTGGCGCAGCCGAATTTCCAGGATGTCTTCGGCCTGCCGGTCACTCAGGTTGAAGCGATCAATCAGCGCTGTTTTGGGCTCATCCGATTGCCGAATTATCTGGATGACCTCGTCGATATTGAGCAGTACCAGCTGCCGACCTTCCAGCACATGGATGCGGTCGAGGACCTTGTCCAGCCGGTGCCTTGTCCGCCTGGACACTGTGCTTTGCCTGAAATCGATCCACTCGCTCAAAATCTGGCGCAGCGTCTTTTGCACCGGGCGGCCATCGAGACCGACCATGGTCAGGTTCACCGACGCGTTGGTCTCCAAACTCGTGTGCGCCAACAAGCTGGTGATGAGTTCTTGCTGCTCAATGGTGCGGCTGCGGGGTTCAAATACCAAGCGCACGGGCGCCTCCTTGCCCGACTCATCGCGCACGGCATCGAGCACCGCCAGCATGCTGGCTTTGAGCTGCACCTGCTCTGGACTGAGAGCTTTCTTGCCGGCCTTGACCTTGGGGTTGGTGATCTCTTCAATCTCTTCCAACACCTTTTGCGCGCTCGTGCCGGGCGGCAACTCGGTCACCACCAATTGCCATTGGCCACGCGCCATGTCTTCGATCTTCCAGCGCGCCCGCACCTTGAGACTTCCTCGGCCACTGGCGTAAGCCGCACGAATGTCGGCGGCCGGGCTGATGAGTTGTCCACCGCCTGGAAAGTCGGGCCCCGGCAACAAGGCCCACAGGTCATCATCGGCCAAACGATCGTTGCGGATCAACGCCACGGCGGCAGCCGCCACCTCGCGGAGATTGTGCGAAGGCACCTCGGTAGCCAAACCGACCGCAATGCCGCTGGCGCCGTTGAGCAAGACAAAAGGCAAGCGCGCTGGTAATTGCCGTGGCTCCTCGGTGGAGCCGTCGTAGTTGGGCTGAAAATCCACCGTGCCTTCGTCTATTTCTTCAAGCAGCAAACGCGCCATGGGCGACAGGCGCGCCTCCGTGTAGCGCATGGCGGCCGCCCCATCGCCATCTCGGCTGCCGAAATTCCCCTGCCCATCGATCAGCGGGTAACGCTGAGAAAAATCCTGCGCCATGCGCACCAAGGCATCGTAGGCGGCCTGGTCGCCGTGGGGGTGGAAGCGGCCAAGCACATCCCCCACCACCCGGGCACTCTTCACCGGCTTGGCACCGGTGTTGCCCGAGTAGCCCAGGCCCATGCGTTGCATCGAATACAAAATACGACGCTGCACGGGTTTTTGGCCATCGCACACGTCGGGCAAGGCGCGGCCCTTGACCACGCTCAATGCATATTCAAGATAGGCGCGCTCCGCGTAGTCGGCCAAGGCAATGTCATTGCCTGGCTCGTCATCCGATGTGGGGGGTGCGTCAGTGTCAAAAAGATCGTTCATGGGGTGGGAAGCAGCCATTCATAGGTTTGATCCTGAACTCCCAACACCACCGAGCGAGGTCGGATTTCCAAGATTTTGATGCCAGTCGCGAGCGGATCCCCTTCTCGCAAGACCTGTCCTTGCACGATGAGCATGCGTGCACTGCGTTGTGGCGAGTGCATGGATCCGCTGACTTGGAGGGACGACAAGGTGCGTTGCACGTCCGCCGGGGGCGCAGACCATGACGCGCCAAGGCGAGGCGTGGAAGCAGATGCGGGGGATGGCTTCGAACCCTGCAGAGACCGGGTGTCGGGGTCGGTGGCCGTCGCGTTCGTCGTAGAGGTGGCGGCGGTGGTGGCAGAAGGTTGCTTCGGCCCTTGAGGGTCTCGCAATGGCGGGACTTCGTCAGGGCGAGGCGCTGGGTCGGACACGTCATGGCGAGGAGCGGCGTCAGAGCCGTCATTGCGAGGAGCTTCGCGACGCGGCAATCTTTCATCCTCAGCCTTGACCTCATTGCGCGGCGCAATCGTCGCCACGTCCTGCGGCAGCTCTACCCCTGCTCCCCGCATCGCCCACCACGCCACCGCACCGCCGATCCATCCAACCACCAGGGCGGCCAGCACCAGGCCTCGCCAGGAGCGGCCAGCGGCCACTCGTACCTGCGCGCCCGGTCCCACGCGAGGTGGGGTTGAAGGAGGCAACGTGCCCAAATCAGGGACACGACCGCGCTCCCGTTCAGCGTCGGCTTTGCGCAGGGCGTCAAGGATGTAAGACATTGGGCTAGCGGCCTGCGCCGAATCCAGAGGAGTTGATGAACGCCAACAACCCGGCACCCGCCAGCACGCCGACCAAGGCTGCGGCGATCACCGCGCTGGCCATGCGTGCCTGAGGGCCTCGCCACCAGGGCGCGGCGCCCGCGGGTGCCCCCGAAATCTCGCGCCCAGCCGCATCAACCATGCGTGCGTCCACTTGAGCGCTGCCCGCCGACCACGCCCCCAACAGTGCCCGGTCGCACAACACATTGATGCGTCGAGGCACACCTTGCGTCACCGCGTGCACACGCTTGAGAGCCGACGCATCAAAGGGCAGCGGCGTGGCCAAACCGGCCACGGCCAAACGGTGAGCCACGTACTGCGCCGTGTCTTGTGGCGATAGCGCCTCGAGGTGGTAGCGTGCGATCACGCGCTGCGACAACTGCTCCAGATGAGGTTGCCCCAGCAAGGTGCGCAACTCAGGCTGCCCAATCAAAATGATCTGCAACAGCTTGCGCTCCTGAGTTTCCAAGTTGGTGAGCAAGCGCAACTGCTCCAACACCTCGGCCGACAAGTTCTGTGCCTCATCCACGATGAGCACATTGTTTTCACCCGCTGCATGCGTCGTCAACAAGTACTCATTGAGCGCATCGATATGGCCTTTGATGGAGCGACCTCGCTTCTTGGGAATGTGGAACTCCGAGCAAATGGTGGCCAACAGTTCGGCCGTCGTCTGCTTGGGGTTGAGCACATAGGCCACGTGGCAGTTTTGGGGCATGTGCTCCAAAAAAGCCCGGCTGACCGTGGTCTTGCCGGCCCCCACCTCGCCCGTGAGCAGCACAAAACCGCCCCCTGATTGCAACCCGAAGAGCAAGTGGGCCAAGGCCTCTCGGTGACGCTCACTCATGAAGAGAAAGCGTGGATCGGGCGCAATCGAAAACGGCTCGCGCTGCAATCCGAAGAAGTGTTGGTACATGGCCATGTCGTGTCAGCCTAAAACCTCAGGACTCTTGCCCCAGCGCCACGCGAGCCTGGTATTCACGGTCCAGCAAGCTCATCACGATCAGGCTGTCGTACCCATCAGCCCCCTCAACGGAAATTCGCACACTCTCACGCAAGCGGCCTTCTTCGACAAAGCCTTCGGCGACATAGAAACGCAAGGCCGGCGTGTTCATGGCCTTGACGTCCAACCAAAACCGGTGGGCTCTCAAGTCGCCAAACGCCACCCGCTTGAGCTGGCGCAAGCAGGCGCGGCCAATGCCTTGTCGCTTGGTCTGCAACACCATGCGCTTGAGCTCCACGCTGCGATGTGGATTGCGACAGCCTTGCAAGATGACAAAGCCGCATCGCTCGTAGGTCGGCCCCGACTCGACGATGAAATGCCGGAAATCAGGGATGCGCACGGCGCCTTCATGTTGCGTGCGATCCCAAGGCGTGATGAACGGCTTGTTGTGCGGGTCGGACTCCACCGACACCACGAACTCCAGGTCAGACAGCATGGTCGGGCGCAGGCGGACACGGACCACCGCCTGCCCGGGATGCAAGTCAAACATCGACGTCCACCGTGTCGCCATGCAGCTCCATCAGCTCGCGCCGCGCGGCCGCCTCTCCTTTGCCCATGAGCCGTGTCATCGAGCCCACTACTGCATCGAAGGCCATCGCTCCGAACCCCACCCTCAGCAACCGACGCGTGTCGGGATTGAGCGTGGTGTCCCACAACTGCTCGGCATTCATCTCGCCCAAACCTTTGAATCGGCTGATGGTCCAACTGCCCTCGCGGGCACCTTCCTTGCGCAACTTGTCTAGCGCGGCCTGCAATTCGCCCTCATCCAGGGCATAAATCTTGGCCGCCGGCTTTTTCCCGCGGGCGGGAGCGTCCACGCGAAACAGCGGCGGTTTGGCCACATAGACATGACCGCGTTCAATCAATCGAGGAAAGTGCCGTGTGAACAAGGTCAACAACAACACCTGAATGTGCGAGCCGTCTACGTCAGCGTCGCTGAGGATGCAGACCTTGCCGTAACGCAATCCGCTCCAATCCACCTCATCGTGCGGCCCATGCGGATCCACGCCGATGGCCACCGAAATGTCATGAATCTCGTTGTTGGCAAACAGACGGTCACGTTCCACTTCCCAGGCATTGAGCACCTTGCCGCGCAGGGGCAAGATCGCTTGGGTCTCCTTGTCACGTCCCATCTTGGCACTGCCGCCTGCCGAATCACCCTCCACCAAAAACACTTCATTCAAGCCAATGTCACGGCTTTCGCAATCCGTGAGCTTGCCTGGCAACACGGCCACGCCCGAACCTTTGCGCTTCTCCACCTTTTGGCTCGCGCGCTGCCGTGTTTGGGCCTGACGGATCACCAAGTCGGCCAGCTTCTTGCCATGTTCGACATGCTGGTTCAACCAAAGCTCAAGCGCAGGGCGCACATAACCCGACACCAGCCGCAAGGCGTCCCGACTGTTCAAACGCTCCTTGATCTGACCCTGGAACTGCGGGTCCAAGACCTTGGCCGACAACACGAAGCTCGCTCGCGAGAACACATCTTCTGGCATGAGCTTGACACCTTTGGGCATCAGCGAATGCAATTCAATGAATCCTTTGATGGCCGTAAACAGGCCATCTTTCAGGCCAGACTCGTGCGTACCCCCAGCCACGGTGGGTATGAGATTGACGTAGCTCTCACGCAAGACCTGTCCATCGTCGGTGAAGGCCACACACCAGGCCGCACCCTCGCCTTCGGCCACGTTTTCCGCTTCAGCACCGCTGGCGTATTGTTCGCCCTCAAACAGGGGGATCAACGGGTCCGCCGCCAAACCCTGAGACAGGTAATCGCGCAATCCCGCCTTGTAGTGCCAGGTTTGGGTCTCGCCCGACTTTTCCGCCGTCAGCGTGACGGTGACCCCGGGCATCAGCACCGCCTTGCTGCGCAGCAGGTGCACCAGGTCGTGCCGGGGCAACTCCGCACTTTCGAAATACTTGGCATCGGGCCACACGCGCACCGACGTCCCTTGCTTGCGCTCGCTCGCCGTGCGGTCGCGCACCTTCAAGGGCTCGACCACATCGCCCGCTGCAAAGGTCAAGCTCGCCGCCTGACCATCGCGCCAGACGCTCACCTGCATGCGCTTGGCCAAGGCGTTGGTCACGCTCACGCCCACCCCATGCAGGCCGCCCGAAAAGCTGTAGGCGCCGCCTGAGCCCTTATCAAACTTGCCCCCCGCGTGGAGCCGGGTGAAAACGATTTCCACCACGGGCACCTTCTCTTCGGGGTGCGGACCAAAGGGAATGCCACGTCCATCGTCATCCACGCTCACCGAGCCGTCGGTGTGCAGGGTGACCGCAATGCGCTTGCCATGGCCGGCCAAGGCCTCATCGGCAGCGTTGTCGATCACCTCTTGCACGATGTGCAATGGGTTGTCGGTGCGGGTGTACATGCCTGGACGCTGTTTCACAGGTTCCAGGCCTTTGAGGACCCGAATCGAGGCCTCGCCGTAGGTGGATGCAGACAGAGACTTGCTTTGTGACATGGGACGTCATTCTAGGAGGCTGCGCTGGGTGACAATCTCGCCATGGAAGCGCCACCCCGCCCACCACACCCTGTGGCCACGCATCAACAGACGCCCGGGCAGCCCGGTCCACCCTCGACGTGGGTCACCCGTTGGGCCCCTCTGATCCGGCCGCAAGGCCGGGTGTTGGATGTGGCCTGCGGCAATGGTCGGCACGTGAAATGGCTCGCCGCTCAAGGTTTTCGCGTGACTGGGGTTGACCGGGACGCAGCTGCGCTGGACCCCTTGAAAGACCTCGCCGAGGTCATCGTGGCCGACATCGAATCGGGCCCTTGGCCTTTCGCGGGATCCGCGGGCACTTTTGACGCCGTGGTGGTCACTCATTACCTTTGGCGACCTTTGCTACCCCTGATGGTGCAAGCGCTGGCGCCGGGCGGTGTGTGGATTTACGAAACCTTTGCCCGGGGTCACGAACGTCTCGGGCGCCCGTCTCGGCCGGAGTTCTTGTTGCAACCGGGCGAGCTCTTACAAGCCAGTGCCGGGTTGCGGGTGGTGGCTTACGAAGACGGAGCTTTGGGAACCCCGCCTCGCGTCATCCAGCGCCTTTGTGCGGTGAAAGAATCCCCTGCAAACGACCCGGCCAGCCCATCGCCCCCCGCCTACCCTCTGGCAGACCGTTAAACTCCGGGGTGGCCGCGTCTCCGACGGGGCATCCTGATTCGGACTCACTGGCTCCCGGACAACTCGGACCCTGACCCATGAAACCCATCGTTGGCAGCATCGTCGCCCTGGTCACTCCCTTCCACGAGGACGGCAGCGTCGACTACGAGGAATTGCGCCGCCTGATCGACTGGCACATCGCCGAAGGCACCGACTGCATCGGTGTGGTCGGCACCACGGGCGAGTCGCCCACGGTGACGGTGGACGAGCATTGCAAAATCATCCGGGTGGCCGTGGAGCATGCACGAGGCCGAGTGCCCATCATGGCTGGAGCCGGAGGTAATGCCACGGCGGAGGCTATCGAGCTCACCCGCTTTGCCAAACAAGTAGGGGCCGACTGCAGCCTGCAGGTGGTGCCTTACTACAACAAGCCTTCACAAGAAGGCATGTACCAGCACTTCAAAGCGGTGGCCGAGGCCGTGGACTTGCCAGTGGTCCTCTACAACGTACCAGGGCGCACTGTGGCGGATATGCAGCCCGAGACGGTCATCCGCCTCTCGCAGGTGCCTGGCATCGTGGCCATCAAAGAGGCCTCCGGCAATATCGAACGCGCGGCCTGGCTCATCAAGCAAGCCCCCAAGGGCTTCTCGATTTATTCTGGCGATGACGGCACGGCTGTTGCGTTAATGCTGCTGGGCGGGCACGGCAATGTGAGCGTCACGGCCAACGTGGCGCCTCGGGCCATGCACGAGCTGTGCATGGCCGCCATCGCTGGCGACGCCAAACGCGCCGCAGCCCTGCAGTTGCAGTTGTTGCCTCTGCACAAAGCCCTGTTTTGTGAGTCCAGCCCTGCCCCCACCAAATGGGCCATGGCACAGTTGAAGCGCTGCCGCGCCAACGTGCGCCTTCCCCTGCTGGGCTTGTCAGACGCAGGCCAGGCGCAGGTGCGTGCGGCCCTCAGAGACAGTGGCGTGACCGCCTAATTTTTTGGCCTGAAGCCACCCGCCTTTGACATGACCTCTCACTGGACTCTCACTTGAAATCGACCGCCACGATGACCCAACGTTCCTCCCGTTTGCTGCGTGTTGCTCCGCGGACCGCCACCCCCCTGCTCTCTACGGCAGTCTTTGCAGCGACCCTGGTCGCCCTGGCCAGCGTGTCAGGTTGCTCAACCATTGAAAACGTCTTCGGTGGTGAGAAGGTGGATTACAAATCGCAATCCAAGAAGACAGGGCCTTTGGATGTCCCCCCCGACCTGACCCAGTTGGCGCGAGACGGCCGTTACAAGGCGCAGGACGGCAGCCCCGTCACTGCCAGCGGCACCACCCTCGCAAGCCCTGGCACACCGCTGGCCGCTCCAGGTGGCGCCTCACCCACCTTGGTAGCACCCCAGAAGATTGGGGATATTCGCGTCGAGCGGCGCGGCACTCAACGGTGGTTGGTCGTGCCTCTCACACCCGAGCAGTTATGGCCTCAGCTCAAGACCTTTTGGAAAGACCGCGGCTTCACGCTCGACGTGGAATCTCCCGAGGCAGGCATTTTGGAGACCGGGTGGGCCGAGAACCGCGCCAAGATCCCAGAAGGCATCATGCGCAGCGTCCTCGGCAAGGTGCTGGACTCTTTTTATTCCACGGGGGAGCGTGACCGCTACCGCACTCGCTTGGAGCGGGTGGGCGACACCACCGAGGTGTACATCAGCCACCGCGGCATGATGGAAACCACTCCCACCGTGCGCGACCCAGTCACCATTTGGGTCAGCCGCCCCTCTGACCCCGACCTCGAGGCCGAGTTCTTGACCAAACTGATGGTGACCTTGGGCACCAAGGATGAACAGGCCAAGCAAGCCATGGCCAATCCGACGGAGACGGCGGCCAAGGCGCGTGCGGCCGAGGCCGTGGCCGTGGCGTCACCCGTCGCCCCGACAGCGCCTGCGAAGACAACCCCTGCCGCACCGGGCGCCACCACCCTGGTGGTGGACGACTCCTTTGACCGAGCTTGGCGGCGTGTGGGCCTGGGTCTGGACCGTTCAGGCTTCACGGTGGAAGACCGTGATCGCGCTGCCGGCGTGTTCTACGTGCGCTATGTCGACCCGGACAACCTGCCCAAGGAAGAAAATCTGTTCAAGAAATTCTTCGGCACCGACAATGCCGGCAAGGCGGTCCGCTACCGGGTGATCGTGCAGCCGAACGGCGACGGCAAATCACTGGTCTCGGTACAGACCGCTCAAGGCCTGGCCGAAAGCGGCGAAGTGGCCAAGCGCATCATCGGGATGCTGGTCAATCAGCTGAAGTGATGGGAGATTGCTTCGGGCCCTTTGGGCCCTCGCAATGACACATAGAAAAAGCCGCCCGAGGGCGGCTTTTTCGTTCGAGGCCAGAAGATTACTTCTTGGCTTCGGAAGCGGCTTCAGAAGCGGCCGGAGCGGCGCCGGAAGCAGCGTCAGAGGCCGGAGCCGCGGCAGGAGCGGGAGCCGGGGCAGGAGCGGGTTCAGGCTTCTTGCCGCAAGCGGCCAGAGCGGCGATGGCAACCAGGGATGCCAGCAGGAGCGACTTCTTCATGTGTGTCCTCGAATCGTGTGGTCTAAAAATAGGTCAATCGCTGAGGGCACTCTGTGAAAAATCTCAGAGACCCTGCCAAGACATGGAAAGTGACAACTTGTAACAGTCGACAACAGCTCCACGACTCAGCCCGGGATTATAGCCAGACTTAGGGCAAGTCCTTACAAGCTTTCCCGGACAGATCCAAGGTCTTAACGCCCAAGCGTTGCGTCTGCGCATCACCCTGGGTCACTCCCCAGGGTCACTCCCGAACTCCAATCACCCACCCATCCTGGCACCAGGTGTCCAGGAGAGATTGAGCCCCCTTGCCGAGACGGGCGACTTCCTTCGCCGACAAAGCCCGTGTGTCCGCGAACCGATGCATCCACACAGCGTCGTTTCCGCGCGCTCGAAACGACTCGCCGTTGAGGTAGATGCAGTGGTCGTCGTAAAGCATGCGAGAACGAGGCGACAAAATGACACCGCCGTGTTGATTCAGCAGCTCTGCCAGGGTCGGGCCCGGGTCGAACCAGGTGCTGGGCTTGGGCTCGGACAGCGTCTCACCCAACGCCGTGTGCAACGCTTGCGGCGACCGGAGGGCTTGTTTCACGGCCCGCGCTGCAAAGCGTTGGAGCGCAAGCGGGACTCGTGCTGGATGTGAAGTCGCCGCTTGTGTGGCATCGGTGTACAAGGTGCCGCCATGGTCGCCTGCCTCGTCGAGGGTGGCCTCAGCCACGCGGGTCAGCACTTCGGAGGCCAACTCCACATCACTGGAGACTCGAAAGCCCACCGAGCAGGTCATGCACTCACCAATCGCCACACCATCGTGTCCCCACC
This sequence comes from uncultured Rubrivivax sp., assembly GCA_964498795.1. Taxonomy (GTDB): domain Bacteria; phylum Pseudomonadota; class Gammaproteobacteria; order Burkholderiales; family Burkholderiaceae_C; genus Rubrivivax. The sequence goes on from CAZCJB010000026.1 coordinate 17,136, forward strand.
GGGGTGGCAGGTAGAGCAGGTCCCCCGGCTCAAGCACCCACTCGTGCTCAGGCTTGAAGTGCCGCAAGATTTTCAGCGGCAAGCCCGGCATCAGCGACGGTCGGCTGACCGGCCCAATGCGCCAGCGTCGACGGCCATGCACCTGAATCAGAAACACATCATATGCATCCAGGTGAGGCCCCACGCCACCGCCGTCAGTGGCGTAAGAGATCATCAGGTCGTCCAGCCGGGCATCTGGGATGAAGCGAAATGGTTGCAGCAGCTCATGGGCGGCCCGCACGTGCAGGTCCAGCCCCTGCACCAGCAGGGTCCACCGGGGCGTTTTCACCGCTGGGATGTGACGGCGCACCAGCGGGCTGCGTTGCAGAGACCATCCGTGTGCGCCGTGCTGCACGACACGAGCCTCCACGCCCGGCTGCAAGGCCAGACGGAACAACTCCGGCCTGCTCAACGGGGGAGCCATACCGGGCAAGGCCTGTCTCACGAGCAAGGGTTGCTTTTGCCAGTGTCTGCGCATGAAGGTGTGCGGCGACAGCCCGCCCAACAGCTGCAAAGAGGTGCTCATGTCCATGGTCGACATTGTGCGCCTGCGCAGCTGGTGCACAATCAATACGCCATGATCATTTCCAAGCCCTGCGTCGTCACCCTCACCTGGGGCCTGACCGACGCCCAAGACCAACCCATCGACGAGTTGCGTGAACCCACCGAGTTCTACTTTGGGGGCGATGACTTGCTACCCAAGGTGGAAGAGGCGCTCGAAGGCCACGCGGCGGGTCATGAAACCGGGTTGCATCTGGAGCCCGAACACGCGTTCGGCGACTATGACGCCGAGTTGGTGTGCTTTGAAGCGCGGAGTCTGTTCCCCGAACACTTGGAAGAAGGCATGCAGTTCGAAGGCCTGCCCGAGGGTGCCGTGACGGAGGGAATGTCCGACGACACGGTCTACACCGTCACGGAGATTTACCCGTCGCACGTGGTGCTCGATGGCAACCACCCACTGGCCGGCTTGGCCTTGCGCCTGCGCCTGAAAGTGGTCGATGTGCGCGAAGCCACCGAAGAGGAAATCGAAAACGGCTCGGTGGGCAGCATGATGGTGGGCTTGGCCGACCCGGAGGGCGGATCCACGCTGCACTGAAGAGGGTCATTGCAAGGGGCGGCGGGGCCAGGCCCGTCGTTGCGACCGTCGCCCTACCCGCGCCCGGTCGACCCGAATCCACCCTCGCCGCGTTGCGAGGCACCGAATTCTTCCACCCGACGGAAGGTGGCTTGCACCACGGGCACGATGACGAGCTGCGCGATGCGCTCGAAAGGTTGCACGGTGAACGCCGCTTGCGATCGGTTCCAACAACTGACCATGAGCGGGCCCTGGTAATCGCTGTCGATCAAGCCTACCAGGTTGCCCAACACGATGCCATGCTTGTGCCCGAGGCCGCTGCGCGGCAAGATGACCGCTGCCAGGCCTGGGTCCGCCACGTGGATGGACAAGCCGGTGGGAATGAGTACGGTTTGCCCGGGCTCAATGACGAGCGCAGTATCGAGGCACGCTCGCAGATCCAGACCAGCACTGCCAGGCGTGGCGTACTGCGGCAGTTGGTCGGCCATTCGAGGGTCGAGGACTTTGAGATCGATGATGGTCATGCGGTTCGGATCCTTGGGTACACGTCAGGTGGCTCCGTGACAGCGCTTGTATTTCTTGCCGCTGCCGCAGGGGCACAAGTCATTGCGGCCCGGCTGCGGGGCTGCGCGACGAGGTGGATGCTTGGGTGCATGGTCCAACCAATAGACACGCAAGTCTTGCACCGCGAAACAGGCCTCATCAATGTGCTCATCACGCGTGGGGTTGCCATCCTTCCAGCCGCTCCGGACAAAGTCTTGGTACTCCGGGCTGGCCGGGTCCCAAGCCAATGAGGCCACGGTCGTGATCAGGCCAGAAAAGAGCTCCTGGATCTCGACGTCTGCGTCAGCGGTCTGTACCTTGGCACTCCCGCCCGGCTCAGGCCAATCGGCTTCGAAGTCGGAGACAGCCGTCATGAATCCAATGGCCCACTGCGAGCCACTGAGCAGCGTGGCTGCTTCTTGTGGGGTGGCCAGGCCCTCACTCACCACCTGGGCTCGAGTGTCGTCGTCCCACACCTGGATCAAAGGCGCCAGGCGCATGACATCGGGCTCATCCAGCAAGGCATCCGGATGCAGTGCCAGACGCAGAGTCGCCAGGCGCTTGTCCAAGACCTGGGTGGCCTGGGCTGCGTCGTGCGGGTCCGAATAGGCGCGTTCGAAGGCGTTGTGACCGTCCTCCTGCGACATTCGAGGCAACCATTCAGCGGTGGGCACTTGGCGCCAAGTCGCTGCCAAGGCGGTCAGGTAACCATCCACCCATTCGGTGTCCATGCGGTCATCAAAACCCGAAAGTTGGCGGCACAGGTCGTCAAAAGCGGTGACCTCAGGGTCCAGCTCAGACACCGTCGCAGGCATGGAGCCTTCAGCCCCTGATGTCATGGTGGCAGCTTCCATTGGGCGCGGAGAAATTCTTCCAGCCGCTGCATCGAGGCGGCACGCGCCTGCGGCTGGCCCCCCACATGCACTCCGCTGCCCGGATATTTTCCATTGGGCACGTCCTTGCGGTGGACCACAGGCCCCGATCCATCGAAACCGTGGTGCGCATCTGCATAGGCTTGAACTTCAATTTTAGGGCCCGCACGTGCAGCAATTTGGTCAGCCAGCCTCAGGCAATGCTCGGCAGGCGTCCAATCGTCAAGCTCACCCACTTGCATCAACGCAGGTGCCACAGGGTGGTAGCCCGCACGCAGGTCCGCCCAACAACCCGGGTAGTACAACACCGCCAATGCAGGCTGGACACTCGCTTGAGCGACCTCATGATGCATGGCATTGGTGGCCGCCAACACGGTGCTGCCCCCATTGGACCATCCCATGAGACCCAGGCGTTGGGCATCGACTCCGGGTTGCTGTGCCAACCATTGCAAGGCCCCCAGGGCATCACGACGGCGCTGCGATTGGGTCACCTTGCGGCCAGCCTCGCGTTGGGTGCAAAGCTCCTTCTCGCCGCGCGGCGAGAGCGAGTCCGTGACGAGCACATGGATGCCCCAGCGATTGAGCAGATCCGCGTATTCACGCATGCGCACCACCAATTGGCGATCACGCGAGGTGTAGATGCCCGCGCAACCGTGCAGCAATACCATGGCGGGTGCTTTGGCGCCATCGCTCACTCGAGGTGAGGCAAACCAATGGCTGGGCATGACCACGGCTTGTCCTTGCGGGGCGTCGAGGCTGGGAACGTCTACCGCCATTCGGGCATTGGCGAAGTTAGCCAGAGTGGCACCGACGCCGAGGGTCAGCACGGCGAGGAAACGCAGAACAACCTGAAGATGGCTTCGTGCCGTTGGCACTCGCCATGACTGCCAGGGTGCCTGCGATCGTGCCTGTGGCGCCCCGCACACCCCCTTGGCTGTCATGGCGAAGCCCGAAGGGTGGAGGCGATCCATGGCGCCACCGACGCCAAAGCCTGGGGCAACGAAGACGGGTCCGTGCCGCCAGCCATGGCCATGTCAGGCTTGCCGCCGCCTTTGCCACCGACTTGCTGCGCCACGAAGTTCACGAGTTCTCCGGCCTTGACCTTGCCCACGCTGTCGGCCGTGACGCCAGCGGCTAACTGCACCTTGCCAGCATCCACCGTGGCCAACACAATGGCAGCCGTCTTGAGTTTGTCCTTGAGCTTGTCCAAGGTCTCGCGCAAGGTCTTGGCGTCAGCCCCTTCCAAGCGGGCAGCCAGCACTTTCAGACCATTCACGTCCACGGCTTGGGCCAGCAATTCATCTCCCTGTGCCGAGGCCAGTCTGCCCTTGAGGGCAGCCATCTCTTTTTCCAGGGCTTTCACCTGTTCGAGCACGGCGCTCACCCGCGTCGGCACATCGGCCGGCGTGACTTTGAGCGCACCGGCCACGCCGCCCAGGGTGGCCTCCAGCTGCTGCAGGTAAGCCAGGGCATGCCCGCCCGTGACCGCCTCGATGCGCCGCACGCCGGCGGCCACGCCGGATTCGGCCACGACCTTGAACACCCCGATGTCTCCCGTGCGCTGCACATGGGTGCCACCGCACAGTTCCCGGGACGAGCCTATGTCGAGCACGCGCACTTCGTCGCCGTATTTTTCGCCAAAAAGCATCATGGCGCCAAGCTTCTGAGCTTCTTCAATGGGCAAAACACGGGCCTGCGTCGCCGCGTTGGCCAAAATCTCGGCGTTCACCAGAGATTCCACCTGCGCGATCTGTGACTCGGTGATGGGCGCATTGTGCGAAAAGTCGAAACGTGTGCGCTCGGGAGTCACCAGCGAGCCTTTTTGCTGCACATGAGCACCCAGCACTTCGCGCAAGGCCTTGTGCATGAGGTGTGTCGCGCTGTGGTTACGCATGGTCTGCGCGCGGCGTTCGGCGTCCACGCGCGCGGTGAACCGGTCCCCGACCTCCACTTCGCCTTCGACGATGCGACCTTGGTGGCCGTGCACGTTGGCTTGAACTTTGACCGTGTCTTCGACCACCACGCGGGCGCGCGCGTTGCGCAACTCACCGCTGTCACCGACCTGGCCACCGCTCTCGGCGTAAAAGGGCGTGTGGTCGAGCACAATCACCACGTCGTCGCCAGCGCCGGCCTTGCTAACTGGCATGCCATCGACGTAGAGCGCAGTGACGTGCGAGGTTTCGCATGCCAAGTGCTCATAGCCGTGGAAGGTGGAGGCATCTCCGTGGTACTCCAATCCGGCGGCCATCTTGAACTTGGCCGCCGATCGGGCCTGCTCGCGCTGACGCGTCATGGCCGCGTTGAAGCCCGCCTCATCCACGGCGACTCCGCGCTCTCGGCACACATCGGCGGTGAGGTCGAGCGGGAACCCAAAGGTGTCGTGCAGTTTGAACGCCGTGTCACCATCGATACCCTGCCCCGCAGCCAAGGCCGATTCCAAAATCTCCATGCCGTGGGCAATCGTTTGGAAGAAGCGCTCTTCCTCTTGCCTGAGAACCTCGGTCACCCGCACCGCGTCGCGCTGTAGCTCCGGATACGCGCTGCCCATCTCGGCGGCCAAGGGCGCAACGAGCTTGTGGAAGAAAGGCTTGCGAGCACCCAACTTGTAGCCGTGGCGAATGGCTCGCCGGGCAATGCGGCGCAATACGTAGCCGCGACCCTCATTGCCCGGGATCACACCGTCCACCACCGTGAATGAGCAAGCGCGGATATGGTCTGCAATGACTTTGAGCGAAGGGGTTTGCAAGTCATCGATCGGTTTGGCGCCAGCCGCCACCACGGCGTCACGCGTCGCCGCCAAGAGGTGGGCAAAGAGATCAATCTCGTAGTTGCTGTGCACGTGCTGCAACACCGCAGCCAATCGCTCCAGGCCCATGCCGGTGTCCACGCTGGGCTTGGGCAAGCGATGCATGGTGCCGTCTTCCGTTCGATTGAACTGCATGAAGACGTTGTTCCAGATCTCGATGTACCGATCACCATCCTGGTCGGGTGACCCTGGAGGACCGCCAGCCACGTCGGGGCCGTGGTCGTAGAAGATTTCGGAGCATGGGCCGCACGGCCCGGTGTCGCCCATCATCCAGAAATTGTCAGACATGTAGCGCGCGCCCTTGTTGTCGCCAATGCGCACAATGCGCTCAGGCGGCAGGCCCACGTCTTTGAGCCAAATGTCATAGGCTTCGTCGTCTTCGGCATAGACCGTGGCCCAGAGCTTGTCTTTGGGCAGCTTGAAGTGCACGGTCAACAATTCCCAGGCAAAGGTGATGGCGTCGCGTTTGAAGTAATCACCAAAACTGAAGTTGCCCAGCATCTCAAAGAAGGTGTGGTGGCGCGCGGTGTAGCCCACGTTTTCCAAGTCGTTGTGCTTACCGCCGGCGCGGATGCATTTTTGGCTGGTGGTCGCACGGGTGTATGGCCGCTTGTCAAACCCCAAGAACACGTCCTTGAACTGGTTCATGCCGGCATTGGTGAACAGCAGCGTCGGGTCATCCCCCGGCACCACGGGGCTGGAGGCCACGATTTGGTGTCCCTTGGACTCAAAAAAATTCAGGAATGTGGCGCGGATGTCAGCGGCTTTCATGGGGCGGCTCTCAAGGGTCTTGGAGGGGAACTCAAATCAACTTTGGATTATCGCCTGTCCTCGCCGGACGCTGGGCTTCTTGCAGAATTTACGCGTGCAAGACGATGACGCCCGAGGGCGTAGTCAGGGGGCTATAGTTGAAGAAGACGCAAACGCCCAAGAACCCATCCACCGACCCCACTATGTCTTCTCCCCTCCAATCTTTGCAAGACCCCAGTCTTCTCAAAACCGATAGCCTCATTGGTGGCGAGTGGGTGGCAGGCACCAGCCGGTTTGAAGTGACCGACCCGGCCACCGGAGGCCATTTGGCCGACGTGGCCAATATGGGGCCGGAGCAAGCCCACCAGGCCATTGTGGCGGCCAACGCGGCTTGGCCCGCTTGGCGCGCCAAGACCGCCAAGGAGCGAGGCGCAGTCTTGATGAAGTGGTTCCAACTGCTCCACCAGCATGCTGATGATTTGGCCCGCCTCATGACCGCGGAACAAGGCAAGCCCCTGGCAGAGGCGCGAGGCGAAGTTATTTATGGCGCCAGCTTCATCGAATGGTTTGCCGAAGAGGGTCGCCGGGTGTATGGCGAGACCATCCCCACCACCGACCCCAACAAGCGCTACCTCGTCACGCGCCAGCCGATTGGGGTGTGCGCGGCGATCACACCGTGGAACTTTCCGATTGCCATGATCACCCGCAAGGTGGCGCCCGCTTTGGCAGCAGGTTGCCCGGTGGTAATCAAACCTGCGGAGCAAACGCCCCTGTCGGCACTGGCCGTCGCAGAGCTGGCACAGCGTGCCGGCATGCCGGCTGGGGTGCTGAATGTGCTGAGCGCGGATGCGGAGCAATCTGTTGCCATCGGCAAGGTGTTGTGCACCAGTGACGTGGTGCGTCATTTATCGTTCACGGGTTCGACCGAAGTCGGTCGCCTCTTGGCCGCGCAATGCGCCTCGACCATCAAAAAGATCAGCCTGGAGCTGGGTGGCAATGCGCCCTTTATCGTGTTTGACGACGCGGATCTCGACAGCGCCGTGGAAGGCGCCATGGTGAGCAAATATCGCAATGCGGGGCAGACCTGTGTGTGCGCCAACCGGCTTTATGTGCAAGAAGGCGTGTACGAGGCGTTTGTGGCCAAGCTGGCGGCCAAGGCTCAAGCATTGAAGGTGGGCGCGGGCTTTGAACCCGGTGTGAACGTGGGGCCGCTGATTGACGACCAGGCCTTGACCAAGGTGCAGTCGCACGTGGACGATGCGGTGGCCAAGGGCGCCCGCGTCGTCGTGGGAGGTTCGCGCCAGGGTGAGCGGTTTTACACCCCCACCGTGTTGGCCGATGTCACCAGCGAGATGGTCTGTGCACGAGAGGAGACCTTTGGACCCGTAGCCCCCGTGTTCCGCTTCCATTCCGAAGCCGACGCGATCGCCATGGCCAACGCCACCGAATACGGCCTGGCCAGCTACTTTTACAGCCGTGACATGGGTCGCATCTTTCGGGTGGCCGAAGCGCTCGAATACGGCATGGTCGGCATCAACACGGGGCTCATTTCAACCACCGAGGTGCCCTTTGGCGGCGTCAAGCAGTCAGGGCTGGGGCGAGAAGGCGCTCGTCAGGGCATCGACGACTATTTGGAAACCAAGTACTGGTGCTTGGGCGATGTGCTGAAGTAGTCCGCGCCGTTGGCGAAGGAGCGTGGAGCGGGTGAAGGGAATCGAACCCTCGTATGAAGCTTGGGAAGCTGCCGTTCTACCATTGAACTACACCCGCGCGTTTCCATTGTATCCAAGAAGAAGCATTCACAATCGAGGCATTGAACAGGCTGTCAAGGAATCACCATGAATCTCTTTCAAGAGTCCGAACGAGTCACCCAGTTGCGCGAGCGACTTCAGCAGTTTATGAACGAGCACATCCTGCCCAGCGAGGCGCAGGTGTGGAAAGAGGCCAGCGCGCAGCGTTGGGGCAGCGCCGAAGGCTGGGGTCACTTGCCCACCGTCGAGCGGTTGAAGGTGTTGGCTCGCCAGCAGGGCCTGTGGAATTTGTTCCTGCCGCACTCGCCGCGCGCCCCTGAGGGCTTGTCCAACCTGGAGTACGCCCCGCTTTGCGAGATCATGGGCCGTCTGCACTGGGCGCCCGAGGTGTTCAACTGCTCGGCTCCCGACACCGGCAATATGGAAACGCTGGAGCGTTATGCGAGCGAGGCCCTGAAAGACCGATGGCTCGATCCCTTGCTGCGTGGCGAGATTCGCTCGGCGTTTTTGATGACCGAGCCCGCCGTGGCGTCTTCGGATGCCACCAACATCGAGTGCAGCATTCGTCGCGACGCAGACCACTATGTGATCAATGGCCGCAAATGGTGGTCCACGGGGGCAGGCAGCCAACACTGCAAGGTGTTCATCGTCATGGGCAAGACCGACCCGACCGCGGCGCGCCACTCGCAACAATCGATGATCGTGGTGCCCGCTGACACCCCGGGTGTGCGCATCGTGCGCCCGTTGTCGGTGTTCGGCTACGACCATGCGCCTCACGGCCACATGGAAGTGGCCTTGGAAAATGTGCGCGTGCCGGTAGACCATATCCTGCTGGGCGAGGGCCGCGGCTTTGAAATTGCGCAAGGTCGGTTGGGGCCTGGGCGCATCCACCACTGCATGCGGTCGATTGGCGCCGCCGAGCGCGCGCTGGAATTGATGTGTCAGCGCTTGTCCTCGCGCACGGCCTTCGGCCGCTCGTTGAGTGAGCAAGGGGTGTGGCACGAACGCATTGCCGAATCGCGCTGCATGATTGAGCAGGCCCGCCTGTTGACGTTCAAAGCCGCGTGGATGATGGACACCGCGGGCAACAAGGCAGCCCAAGGCGAAATCGCCATGATCAAGATCGTGGCGCCGAATATGGCCTGCAAGATCATCGACTGGGCCATCCAGGCCCACGGGGGAGCCGGTGTGTCGGGTGACACGCCACTGGCGGCTATGTATGCCGATCAACGCACCCTGCGCTTCGCTGACGGCCCTGATGAGGTACATCGCCAGGCTTTGGCCAAGCTTGAGTTGGGGCGATTGGGCTTGCGCCGCAAGGCCGTGGACCTGCCCGTCACTCGTGGGTCTTGAGTTGAGCTCGAGCCCGACCTGGGAAGGCCCAGGGCGGACTCAGGGGCGAGGTGGCCGGTGTTTCAACACCCCACAGGCATGTGGTTCACCCGCCCCCCCCGTACAAGAAATTGGGCAACCACAGGGTCAGACCAGGCCATAGGTAAATGATCACCAGGCACAGAATGACGATCAACATATAGGGCATCATGCCCGCAAAAATCTGGTTGATGGTCACATGAGGCGGGCAGACGCCTTTGAGATAGAAAGCGGACATCGCCACGGGTGGCGACAAGAAGGCCGCTTGCAAATTGACGAAGACCATGACGCCCCACAAGATGGGGTCGATCTGAAAGTGCGTCAGCAACGGCAGGAAGATCGGAACAAAGATCACGATGATCTCGGTCCACTCCAAAGGCCAGCCCAAGATGAAAATGATGGCCTGAGACAACAGCATGAATTGAATGGGCGTCAGGTTGAGCGCCATCACCCACTCTTCGACCAACCGTTGTCCTCCCAAGATGGCAAAGACAGCTGAAAACAAGGCCGACCCCACGAAAAGCCAGCAGACCATCGAGGTCGTCTTGGCGGTGAGGAAGACTGACTCTTTGATGCGCTCCAAATTCAGGGTACCCGCACGCCATGCCATCAAGAAGGCACCAGCAGCCCCCACTGCTGCTGACTCTGTGGCCGTGGTGATCCCGAACAAGATGACCCCCAAGACCACGAGCGTCAAAATGCCCAGAGGCGCCACTGAGCGCACCAACATGTCCACGATCTCAAATTGCTCGGCGTCAAATCTGCGGTAGTAATACAGCAACAGCCCCAACGTGAACAGGCAAGTGATGGTGAAGCCCGCATAAAAGTTCTCCGGCACATGGGCATCAGCGGCCAGAGGCGCCGCAGAGGCTGCCGGCGCAGAGGCCGTCACCGCACTAGCGTCCGCGGAAGACGCGGCATCGGCGGCTGAGGCGATGGCTGCCGCAGGAGGGGACTCTGCCGCCGCAGCACCCGGAGGGAAGGGCCTCGACTCGGAAGTCGGCGCGTTCCT
>CAZCJB010000027.1:0-27170 GCA_964498795.1 uncultured Rubrivivax sp.
GGGCGCGTGTCTGCCACCTGTCAGCCGACTTCGGACTTGCGCGCTCAACCCCTGGCCCATCAGATGACACAGACCGATCTGTCAACCTACGAGCTGCGGCCCGCTGCCATGAACGGTGTGACCTCATTGCAGCGTCCCGGCTGTCAAGCGCAAGACCTCGGTTGGGTGTGCCGCTGCCCGTCGCAGCCGTTGCCTGCAGGCCTCGCGGGGCTGAATCCATGGGTCGAAGATCGGCCGGCATTTGAAGTTCATCTGGCCGCGGTCCCCACCCGTGCCCCACAATCTTTGAGGCTGCACGCCGTGGGATGCAGCCGCGCGAAGGCGTCTTGCTTGACCACGGGCACGGCCTTGCCGCCAGAGGCCGCAGCCTCGGTGAGCATGGTGGTGGGTCGGGTGCCTCATCTGCGAGTCATGCCAACGGCCGCCATCACGGCCGCGGGTGACATCCGCGTGGCGGCACCGGTGCAATCCCCATGGGTCGTTTCCAGCAACGCACCCTCCTCTTCCTCCGTGGATCTGCGTGCAGGAGGCACATTGCAAATTCAAGCCGGCAGTCCCCCCATCCTGCGACCCGACAGCACCCCAGCCACTGGGGCTGCACAAGACCCCTGGCTCAGCCGCCTGAGCCTCGCCACCGTGGAGCGGCGGTTTGCGACCTGGATGGGCCTGAGTCCGACCTTGTTTGCCCAGCTGAGTTCGGTGAGCACGCTGACCTGTGCGGCACAGGGCTGTGCCGATGCACTGGCATCCGCCACGGCCTCACGGCCGAAAGGCACTGTGTGGGTGCGAGGGCTCTTGCGCCTAGAGCGGCCCGTCACCCTCGGCTCCGCGCAAGAGCCCGTCCTGCTCGTGGCCGAGGAGGGGTTGATGCTGGACGCCCCGGGCAGTCAAATCTTTGGGGTGGTGGTGATGCCCGCGCTCACGACGCAGACCGCCATCACCCCCATCAGCGGTCTGGGTTCCGTCACGGGCGCGTTGATCGCCTTGGGATCACTGGGGCATCCCACGGGCAAGGCCTTGCCCTCGGTCCGCTTTGACCCCGCGGTGGTGGCCAGCGTGTTGGCACACCAAGGGGAGTGGGTGCGAGTGCCTGGCGGTTGGCGCGACTATTGACCCCCAATAGCGAAAGCACACGGATGCCGCGCAAACACCCCCAAATCGGTTTGTCTGTGGTCGAAGCTTTGGTGGCAGCGGCCTTGTTGGCCTTGACCTTCACCTCCGTGCTGCAAAGCCATCTTCGCATGCGGTCCAGCCATGATCTGGTGCGCCAACAAGGCGAAGCCCTGCGATCCATTCAGGGCGAGATCGAGACCTTGCGCAGCTTGAACTTTCAACGCAATTCGCAAGGTGTATCCGCTTGGGAGGATCTGTCCACCTCACAAGTTGCATCGGCGCCTTACCTCATCGACCGACAGGTGGTGCGCGCAGGCCCCCAAGATCTCGGGCCCTTGAAAGCCGTTCGCGTCAACGCTCTTTGGACCGATCGATGGGGCCGACCGCAGACCCTGGGGGTGGACACCTTGCTGGGCGGGCAAGACCCTGCCCTGGCCGACTGGCTGTCACGCCAAAGCGCACCTCTTCGCCCCTGGCCCTAGGCAGGCCACCGCGAGGCCGTAGACTTCGCGAATGTGGACGTCTCTGGACCAAGATCGATTGCGCCAAGCGCTGACGCTGGCGCATGAGGCCATCGGGCGATCCGATCCCAACCCCCGGGTGGGGTGCGTGATCGGTCATCCCGATGGACGCGTGCTGGCCGAAGGGTCGACCCAGGCCCCGGGCTCGGCCCATGCAGAGGCGGCAGCCCTGCGCCAAGCGCTGTCAAGAGGCCACGACGTGCGCGGGGCCACCGCCTGGGTGACCTTGGAACCCTGCGCCCATCATGGACGGACCCCACCGTGTGCCGACGCGCTGGTGCAAGCGGGTCTGTCACGTGTGGTGATCGGGTGCCTGGATCCCTTCCCTCAAGTCAACGGCCAAGGCGTGGCGCGCTTGCGAGAGGCCGGGGTGCAAGTGGACGTGCTCGACACCCACGACCCCTTGGCCCTGGAATGCCGCGACCTGAACATTGGGTTCTTTTCCCGCGTTGAGCGAGGCCGGCCCTGGGTGCGTATGAAAATCGCTGCGTCGCTGGATGGGCGCACCGCACTGCCCGACGGCACCAGCCAGTGGATCACGCAAATGGCCGCACGTGCCGACGGACACGGCTGGCGCAAACGGTCGGGGGCTGTGTTGAGCGGCATTGGCACCGTGCTCGAAGACGACCCCAGACTCGACGTGCGAGAGGTCCCCACCGAGCAACAACCCATGCGGGTACTGGTGGATTCCCGACTGCAGACACCCTTGCATGCCCGTGTGCTGGCGCCGCCTGGCCAGGTCTTGATTTATGCGGCGGAGGACCACGGCAGCCGCCAGCGAGATCTGCAAGCCCAGGGGGCCGAGGTGGTGCTGCGCCCCGGCCTGCAAGGCAAAGTGGATTTGGAGGCCATGATCCACGATCTCGCCAAGCGCCACATCAACGAAGTCCACGTCGAAGCGGGACACAAGCTCAATGGGTCCTTGCTGAAGGCCGGTCTGGTGGATGAATTGCTGGTGTACATGGCCCCCATGCTCATGGGAGACGGCCGAGAGATGGCGCATTTGGGAACCCTGCCAGGTTTGAGCGCCGCACTGCGATGGAAATTCCTGGAGGTGGCCCGTGTGGGTGAGGACGTGAGGATGCGGCTGGCGCGCGCTTGCGCTTGAGGCCCGCCTACAATCTGGGTATGCCCATTTCCCCCATTCCTGAGCTGGTCGCCGAGCTCGCCGCCGGACGCATGGTGGTCCTGGTGGACGAAGAAGATCGCGAAAACGAGGGCGACCTCGTGATTGCCGCCGACCACATCACGCCTGAGGCCATCAATTTCATGGCCCGATTCGCGCGCGGCTTGATTTGCCTGACCTTGACCCGTGAGCATTGCGAGCGTTTGCAGCTGCCACCCATGGCCACCCGCAACGGCACCAAACATGGCACCGCCTTCACGGTGTCCATTGAAGCCGCCACCGGCGTCACCACAGGCATTTCAGCAGCTGACCGCGCACGCACCGTGCAGGCCGCGGTGGCCCGTCACGCCGCCCCCAGCGATTTGGTGCAACCGGGGCACATCTTTCCGCTGCAAGCCCAAGACGGGGGCGTCCTGATGCGCGCGGGTCATACCGAGGCAGGCTGCGACCTCGCAGGGATGGCAGGGCTGACACCGGCTGCCGTCATCTGCGAGGTGATGAAGGACGACGGCACCATGGCGCGCTTGCCCGACCTCGAAGTCTTTGCGCAATCCCATGGCCTGAAAATCGGCACGATTGCCGACCTGATCAGTTTCCGCAGTCAGCATGAGTCTTTGGTGCAGCGTGTGGGCCAACGCCACTTGCAAACGGCCCAGGGCAGTTTCGAGTGCGTGGCGTTTCGAGACCGCAGCGCAGGCTTGCACTTGGCGCTCACGCTCGGCCAGTGGTCGCGTTCGGACGAGGTGCTGGTGCGCGTGCATGAGCCGTTCACCGCCCTGGACCTCTTGGATGCTTCGCCCGACCGGGCCCACTCGTGGCCGTTGCCCAAAGCGTTGGAGACCCTCCAGCGAGCGGGCTCGGGTGTGGCGGTGCTGTTGAACTGCGGTCAGGGCGTGGACACACTGCTGCCCCAGGTGTTGCCCGCAGCGTCAGCACCCCAAAGCCAGGCGCCCATGGATTTGCGCACCTACGGAGTGGGCGCACAAATCCTTCGAGAGCTGGGTGTGTCAAAGATGAAACTTTTGGGCAGTCCACGCCGTATGCCCAGCATGACGGGCTATGGCTTGGAAGTGACAGGCTTCCTGCCCGCGGCGCCTGCATCGGGCTCAACCACCGCATGAGTTGCCAAAGGATTCCCTCATGAAGCACGCCAACCAAGGGGACGCTCCACGCCTTGACGGCCAAGGGCTGCACATCGGCATGGTTCGCGCCCGGTTCAACGACGACATCACCTCCGCGCTGAGCCGCGCTTGCCGCCAGGAGTTGTTGTCGATGGGGGTGGACGCGGACGATATCGATGAGTTCACCGTGCCCGGCGCCCTCGAAGTGCCCGTGGCGCTCAAGGCTCTGGCCGACAGCGGGGACTACGACGCCTTGGTGGCCGTGGGCTGCATCATCCGAGGCGAGACCTATCACTTTGAGCTCGTGGCCAACGAGAGTGGCGCGGGCGTGACTCGGGTGTCGCTCGATCACCAGCTGCCCATTGCCAACGTCATCCTCACGGTCGAGAACGTGGATCAAGCCTGGGCCCGCGTGGAAGACAAAGGACGTGACGCCGCTCGCGTGGCGGTGGAAATGGCCCTGCTGATGGACGATCTCACGTGAGCGACACCCCAGATTCCGCGAACGGGTTGGCCCCGAAGCGCCCGTCCCCCGCCGGCCTCAAGACGGGGGCGCTTGGGCGCAGAGCTGCGCACAAGTCCGCGCGCCGTCGATCTCGAGAGATGGCCTTGCAAGGGCTGTACGAGTGGCTGATTTCAGGGTCAGACGCGGGTACGGTGGATGCCCACATGCGCGAGCAGGATGGGTTTGACAAGTGCGATGCCGCCCATTTCGATGCCCTGTTGCACGGATGCATTGCCGATGCCGGAGCGCTGGATGCCGTGCTGTCCAAGCACGCAGACCGCAGCACGCAAGCGCTGTCTCCCGTGGAACACAGTGCGTTGTTGATCGGCGCGTGGGAACTGCGTCATTGCTTGGAAGTGCCCTACCGAGTAGCGATCAATGAAGCGGTGGAGTTGACCAAGAGTTTTGGTGGCACTGACGGACACAAGTTCGTCAACGGCGTGCTGGACAAAGCGGCCGCTGAATTGCGCCCGGCAGAAGTGTCTGCCGCTCGGGACGCCTCAGGCGCATGAAGCTCGCCTCCCGGCTCGACCACATCGAGCCGTTCTACGTGATGGAAATGGCCAAGATCGCCCGGGCCATGGCCGATGGGCCGGATTGCGATCCGCGCCAGGGTGGCGAACCGATGATCTACCTGAACATTGGGGAGCCCGACTTCACCGCCAGCGCGCGGGTGCGCGAAGCGGCATCGTCTTGTCTGCAATCGGGACGCACGCAATACACGCCGGCCACGGGCCTGCCGGCCCTCAGGCGTGCCATCAGTGGCTGGTACCGTGACCGTTGGCAACTCGATGTGTCGCCTGAACGCATCGTCGTCACCGCGGGGGCTTCAGCGGCCTTGCAGCTGATCACGCTGGCCTTGTTTGAAAGCGGCGATGAGGTCTTGATGCCGGACCCGTGTTATCCGTGCAACCGACACTTCGTGACGGCCACCGGCGCCACGTCGAAACTCATTCCTACCACCGCCAAGCAACGGTTTCAGCTGGATGTCGCTGCGGTGCAATCTCATTGGAGCGACCGTACCCGCGGCGTGCTGTTGGCGTCTCCGTCCAACCCCACGGGCACTTCGGTCGCCCCGCAAGAGTTGGACGCGATCGTGCGTGCGGTGCGCGCACGAGGCGGTGTGACCCTCGTAGATGAGATCTATTTGGGGTTGAGCTTTGACGCCAACTTCGGGCGCACCGCGCTGGCCTTGGGCGAGGACGTCATTTCCATCAACAGCTTTTCCAAGTATTTCGGCATGACGGGGTGGCGCCTGGGGTGGTTGGTGCTGCCCCCCGAGCTGGTGGCTCCCGTGGAGAAGCTGGCGCAAAACCTCTACATTTGCGCCAGTGCGGTGGCCCAACATGCAGCTCTGTCTTGTTTTGAGGCGGAATCCATCGCGGAATATGAGCAACGCCGCGGCGAATTCGCACGTCGGCGTGACCTGGTGGTGGAAGGGCTGAACCGCCTCCAACTCACCGTGCCTGTGGTGCCCGATGGGGCTTTCTACGCCTGGGCTTGCACCGATGCGCACACCGACAGCAGTTGGGACCTGTGTTTTGATGTGCTGCAGCGCGCCCACGTGGTGCTCACGCCGGGTCGCGACTTTGGCCCTGCGCTTGCCGAGCACTACTTGCGGCTGTCCTATGCCAATTCGCTGCCCCACCTGACCACGGCCTTGCAGCGGCTTGAGCGGGCTTTGGGGTCGAAGCGGCCATGAACGGACGACCGACGCCGGCGATTGCAGATTCGTCCGCGTTTGTTTGGCGAATTCGGGTGTACTGGGAAGATACCGATGCGGGCGGCATCGTGTTCTATGCCAACTACCTCAAATTCTTTGAAAGGGCGCGTACCGAGTGGCTGCGATCCCATGGGATTGAACAACACGCGCTCAAGCAGTCCGAGGGATTGATGTTTGTGGTCACGCAAACCCAGATGCGCCACTTGCGGCCTGCGCGTTTGGATGACGAGCTCGATCTCACCGTAGCCCTTGGCGATGTCAAGCAGGCCTCATTGACTTTTGCGCAACAGGCGCTGCACCATGGCAACATCGTGGCTGAGGGTGAGATTCGCGTGGCTTGCGTGGATGCTCACACCCTGCGGCCACGCCGTTTTCCCACCTCCTTGATGAGGACTTTGGCATGAACCAAGACTTTTCCTTCCTCTCCCTGGTCACCCACGCGAGCCTGGTGGTGCAGCTGGTGATGGCGGGTCTGATGCTGGCCTCTTTGAGCAGCTGGACCGTGATCTTTGGCAAGATCTTCGGGCTGAAGAAAGTCCGCAACCGCAATGAAGATTTCGAGCGCGAGTTCTGGTCCGGGCGCAGTCTGACCGAGCTCAGCCAGGCCGCCGGCAGCAAGCCTCAGAGCGCTCCGCTCGAGCGCATCTTTGCAAGTGGGATGCGAGAGTTCTTGAAATTGAGAGAGCGTCGGCTTGACGGTGCGGCCCAACTCGATGGCGCCCGTCGGGCCATGCGGGCGAGCTTCCAACGTGAGATGGACGTCATTGAAAGCCATCTCAGCTTCTTGGCCTCGGTGGCTTCGGTCAGCCCCTACGTGGGTCTGTTCGGGACGGTGTGGGGCATCATGCACGCCTTCGTGGGTTTGTCACACGTGCAGCAGGTGTCACTCGCGAGCGTGGCACCGGGCATTGCCGAAGCGCTCGTGGCGACGGCCATCGGGCTGTTTGCTGCGATTCCTGCCGTCATTGCCTACAACCGATTTGCGCGCGACATCGACCGCATTGCCATGCACATGGAGACCTTTACTGAGGAATTCAGCAACATCTTGCAGCGCAACGCTGGCTCGGCTTCGTCGGCTTCAGCGGAGGCTCGCTGATCATGGCCTCGGTCGCCTCTCGACGAGGTGCGGGCGGAGGTCGCTCGCGCCGCGCCATGAATGAGATCAACATGGTGCCTTTCATCGATGTGATGTTGGTGCTGCTCATCATCTTCATGGTGAGTGCGCCCCTCATCAGCACCGGGGTGGTGGACCTGCCCACCGTGGGCAAGTCGCAGCAAAGGCCCACGCAAGTGATCGAGTTGATCGTGGGCAACAATGACCAATTGCGCATCCGGATCGATCAGCAAGACCCCTCGCCGGTGGCCTTGCCTCAAGTGGTGTCTCAGGTCAGTGCGCTTCAGGCGGGCAATGCCGATGTGCCGGTGGTCATCAGTGCCGACCGCCAGGTGCGCTACGAAAGCGTCGTCAAGGTCATGGACACCTTGCAGCAGGCCGGCGTGCGGCGCGTGGGTCTGTCGGTCAAACAGGGCAGCTGAGCCACCATTGCCATGGCCCACTCTGGCACGCTTGGCCACCCATTGACGCCACCCCGCTCAGGCGCGGAGCTGCGTCGCGGTGCTCTGGTGGCCTTGGCAGTCCATGGCATCTTGTTTGCCGCACTGACCGTCAACATTCCCTGGACGCCGCCACCACCCAAGGTGGTGGCCGCCGAACTGTGGTCAGCCGTGCCGCAATCCGCCCCCTTGCCGGCAGCGGCTGAGCCGGCTCCACCCCCCACCGAACCACCTATCGAGGTGCAGCCTCCTCCCACGCCCGCCCCAGCAGAGCCCAAAGTGGCCCCCAAGATCCCCGACAAGCAGGTCGATGCGCAAATCGCCCTCGAGAAGGAAAAAAAGGTCCGCGCAGAAAAAGAGAAGGCCGAAAAAGCCGAGAGGGCCGAGAAGGCTCGCTTAGAAAAGGTGGCCAAAGAAAAAGCAGATAAAGAAAAAGCCGACAGAGAAAAACTCGAGCGGGAAAAGCTGGCGCGCGAGAAGGCGCAGAGAGCCGAGAAAGCCGAGAAGGCCGAAGCACAAAAGCGCGCGGCGGCGGAGGAGGCTCGCGTGGCGAAGATACGGGAAGACCAGATCGCCAGGCAGAGAGCACTCCTAGACGGTAGTGGCGGAGTAGCTGCATCCGATGCCGCCCCTTCTGCAAAATATCAAGGAATCCTTCAGAGGATTGTCTTCGCCAATATTCAGCGGCCGGTAGGTCTTAAGGGGCAGCCCAGAGTTGAGGTAGAGATCAACCTGGCTCCAAATGGGAGTGTGATGTCGGTTCGAGCGACACAGCCAAGCGTAAATTCTAGTTGGGACAAGGCTGTGGTCGAAGGTATCTGGAAAGCTGCGAAATTTCCACCTGACGAAACTGGGAAAGTTTGGCCTAAGCTCTATTTAGGTGTGGCTGCGGAAGACAGCAGGTAGAGGCGTGCCCTCAAAGAAAGATACGCAGATGGAGATCGCCGCGCGCCAAAGGCGCTCGCGATGACGACGCTCCCCCGCCCTTCGTCATTGCGAACGCAGTGAAGCAATCTCGATCGTCCCCAACCCTCAGCCGCGCAAGCTCAGTTGGGCCTTGCGGTCCGCCCTGCGCTTCCACCAACCACCCAGACGCCCTCCCCACACGTGGGTCCCACTGTAGACCAGAGCCTGATGGCCCGGGCCACTGAGGGCGGCTCCTGGACGTGCCGGTGCCACGAACGGAATCAGCTCGCCGCCGCCGATGCACCGACGCAAGTTCTCCGCCAAGGCCGCCCCAACTTGAGCCGCATGGGCGGGCGTGTCGCCCGGCCCCACGGCGCTCAAGCCCGCGCCGGTGTGACTCACAAACAGCGCCGGATGCGATCTCGATTGAAAAGTCGCGTGGGTGTCTACCGTGCCTGAGTCGGTTAAAAGAACGCCGCTATCGATCAGCCCTTGCGGCAGCTGAGCCGGCAAGGCCAACACCGGCGCATCACAGGCCAGCCGGGCCCCATTGTCCAGGCATACATGCTCGGGCTCGATGGAGGTGCAAGCGACTTGCAGCACGGTCACCCCAAGTCGCTTGAGCTCACCCAGAGCTCGCTCGCGCAAAGGCACAGGGAACTGCTCCAACGCGTCCCCACCGCCCGTCACCCAGGCCACGCGGGAGCCTGCTGAGCCGGTGTGGCGCAGGCGAGTGGCCAAGGCCAGGGTCACCTCAAACGCAGCAGCACCGGATCCGATCAGCACCACATTCAAGGCTCGCTCTTGGGCCAATTCGATCAGGCGCTCCACCATGTCCAAGAAAAACTCTGGCGGGCGGGTGAACAACCCCAAGGGTCGCGCACCCGGGATGGCCTCTCGGTCAACCAAGGCGCTGACGTCGAGCGATAGCGCGTCGTAGCTCAGCACCTGACCATCGCTGAGCCGCAACTGGCGATCGTCGGTGTTCCACTGCACCACCGACGCGGCACACCGCGTGACATCAGCGGCACGCCAAATCGGTGGCAACTCCCAAGAAATATCGGCGCGCGCGACATCGCCCGCCACGCAGGCTGCCTCTTGTCCGGGCATCACCGCTTTGTCGGAGGATGAGAGCCAAACCACCTGCGCGCTGGCCACACGCTGGCGCGCGAATGCATGCAAGGCGTGCAGATGCACGGGACCCAAGCCAACCATCACCAAGCGCTTCATGAGGGTCTTTCAGTCCTCGGCCCCTGCGGCCAAGCGCAAGTCAGCACCTTGGTGGTGCCAGGCCGTGTGCAAGAGGATGCGGACGCCCTCCACCAGCGTCCCCAAAGGAAGACAGGCCACACCTGATTTGCCTCGCACTTGCTCTGGCACGAAAGGTACATGCACAAAGCCGCTGCGCACGGGTGTTCCGGCCAGACGGTGTTGCAAGCCATAGAAGACATGGTTGCACACAAAGGTGCCCGCGGTCTGCGACACGCTGGCTGGCACACCGGCGCGATGCAGGGCTTCCACCATGGCCTTGATGGGCAAGGTGCTGAAATACGCCACAGGGCCCCCCGGCACGATGGGATCGTCCACCGGCTGCTGCCGGGCGTTGTCAGGGATGCGTGCGTCGTCCACATTGATGGCCACCCGCTCGATGGACAGTTGGGTGCGCCCGCCGGCTTGTCCCAGCGCCACAACGAGCGCGGGTTGATGCACCGCCAAGGCTTGGTCGATCGCCTTCAAGGCCTCGCCAAACACCGTGGGCAGTTGCACCGCCACGATCTGCGCCGAGCCCACCCGCTCGCCGGCCAGAGCTTGCGCCACTTGCCAGCTTGGGTTGATAGTCTCCCCACCGAAAGGCTCAAAGCCCGTCAGCAAAATCGCAGCGCGTGGCGAAGTTGAAGTCACGTCAAGCCGCTCTCAAGCAATCCACGATTTTGAGCCGAGAGGCTCGCCATGCGGGGATGAAGCCTCCCACCAAACCCATGAGCAGCGCAAAGAGCAACGATTGCAGGACGATGCGCGGTGTCATCTGAAACTGAAACGCCAACTCCGAAAAGGTGGCGAAATTGGTGGTGGACACATCGACCGCTTGCATGAAACTCGCTGACACCACGCCCATGATCCCTCCCACCAGCGATAACAACAAGGCCTCACCCAAAAAGGCCACCATCACTGCGCCTCGACGATACCCGAGAGCCCTCAAAGTACCGATCTCGCCCGTGCGCGAAGCCACAGTGCCAAACATGGTGATCATCGCACCCACCACCGCACCCACGGAAAAGATCACCGCCAAGGTGGTGCCCAAGATGCTGATGAAGTTGGCCAAGGCTTCGCTTTGCTCGGCATAGAAGCGCACCTCACGCTTGGCTTCCAAAGTCAATCTCGGATCGCCTTCTACCTGTTCACGCACACGCTCAAAAGCGTCAGGGTCTGCCAATCGCATGACCACCGACGACCAGGCCTGCCGGCGAAAGGCCTGCATCAGCTGCTCGGCATCCACCCAAATTTCTGAGTCAAAGCCACTGCGTGCCGCGTCAAAGATCCCCACCACGGTCCAGTCGCGTCCGCCGAATCTCAAGACACCCCCCACCTGGACCCCTTGGAAACCTCTTGAGACCCCACGTCCGGCCACGATTTCGCTGCTGCCCGGCGAAAACATGCGCCCTTCCACCAGGCGCACTTGGGGGCGAAGGGCCAACCCCACATTCGAAGTGCCGCGCAAGGCGACGTTGCTGGCCTTGCCACTGCTGCGCTTGATGAGACTGCTGAGCACCACCGGTTCTTTGGTGACCAGCGGTCGGCCCGAGGCGTCAGTCGCCAACCCAGAGAGGCTTTCCAAGATGGACGCCTGTTGCCGCGAGATGCCGCTGTTGATTTCAGCGCCCGAACCCTTGCGCAGGACAATCACGTTGTCGGGTTGACCGGTGTCCACCAGGGTGGTCCGTATGCCCTCAGACATCATCAGCACGGTGGCAAAGACATAGACCACCAAGGCCATGCCAGCGGCCGTGAGCAAGGTAGTGACACGACGCACCCACAAGTTGCGGGCGATGTAGGTCAAGGGAACGGCTGCCACGGCACTCGCTCCTCAAGCCACATGCCGCAAACCGGCCACGATGTCGATGCGACTCATCTTCCACGAGGGCCACGCCGCAGAGACCAGGCCCACCACCAGAGCCGCCACTGCCTGCCATGCCATGGTGGTGCCTGAGACGCGAAAGACTGGAAACAATGACCCCGTGGCACCTCCGAATGCGGCCGCCATGGGCAGGGTCAGCAACACGCCGGCCAGGCCTCCGAGCAATGCAATCAACAAGCTTTCACCAAACAGCAAGCGCACCACAAAAGAAGGCGCGAACCCCAAGGCCTTGAGGGTGGCGTATTCCGCCAGGCGCTCTCTCGCCGTCATGGTCATCGTGTTGGCCATGACGGCCATGATGATGACGATGACGATGTAGCTCACGGCTTGTAGCGCAATCAGCACGGCTTCGCTCATGGACACAAAGCCCAGCTGAAAGGCCTTCTCCGTCTCAGTGAGCGTCTCTGCGAGCGAATTGCGAAACTGCTCGTCCACCCTTGCAGAGATCACGGCTGCATTGTTCGGGTCTCGGATGCCCAGCACGAACACGCCCACCAAATTGCTGCTACGCCCGCCGGCTCGGGCTCGCAAGGTCTCATTGACAAAAGCCCAATGCATGAGCATTTGGTTCTCATCGACGCTGGCGTCTGCGCCTTGGTAGATGCCACGAATGGTGAAGTTCCAGGTGCCTGGATAGATGGTGCCTCGCAGGGGGACGGTGTCACCCACTTTCCACCCAAACTTTTGAGCCAGATTGCGCCCGACCAATACACCGGTGCGGTCACGCAACCAAGCAATGCGCGCATCGTCGGTCACCTTGAACTCTGGGTACAGAGGCAGGTAACTCGGTCCATCGACCGCAAACTGCGGAAAAAAGTTGCGCTCGTTCAGGTAGATGCCACCGAACCAGTTGGACCAACTCACCCCGGTCACGCCATCCACGGCACGCAGCCGCTGCGCGTAGGCCAAGGGCAGCGGCACGGTCAGCGATGTGGCGCTGCGGGTGATGAGACGGGTGCTGGAGCTGGCCTCTGCACCGGCATACCACGCATCCACCACGGTGCGCAACAGCCCAAACGAGCTGATGGCCACGACGAGCCCCACCAAGGTCAACAGCGTGCGCAGTTTGTGACGAAACGCGTTTTTGAACAACAGGCGCAGCAAGAACATGTCGGTCGGGCTCGCCGTCGGTCAGGCCGGGGCCTCGTCCACCAAGACGCCTTTTTCCAGGTGAACCATGTGGTGCGCCCGGGCGGCGGCCTTGGGGTCGTGCGTGACCATGACGATGGTCTTGTTCAAGTCGTGCACCAGTTGCTCCAACAAGGCCAGCACTTCTTCTCCCGTCTGACGATCGAGGTCTCCCGTGGGTTCGTCGGCCACGATCAAATCAGGGTCGGTCACCAGCGCCCGCGCGATGGCCACACGTTGTTGCTGGCCGCCAGACAACTCGTTGGGGAAGTGGTCAGCACGGTCCGACAGCGACACCAACGCCAGGACCTGTTGAACGCGCTCACGCCGTTCACGCGCTGACAGGGGGGTGAGGAGCAGCGGGAGTTCGACATTCTCGAAAGCCGACAGCACCGGCATGAGGTTGTAGAACTGAAAGATGAACCCGACATGCGCCGCGCGCCAGTCGGCCAACTCGCCCTCGCTGAGCGTGGCGATGTCCACGCCACCGATTTCAATCGTGCCGGCCGTGGGCTTGTCAATGCCCGCAATCAGGTTGAGCAGGGTGCTCTTGCCCGAGCCGCTGGGGCCCATCAGCGCGACAAAGTCACCCGCCTTCACGTCCAGGTCGATGCCTGTGAGCACGGGGATGTCTTGCTCCCCTCGGCGATAGGCTTTGGTGAGGTGACGAATGCGGATGAGCGGGGGGGCGATCACGGTGAACTTATACCGTCAGCGGGCTACTTACCGGCCACCGTCAACTTGGCGCCATCGACGACCTTGTCAGAGGGGGCGAGCACCAGGCGATCACCCACCTTGAGGCTTCCTGTGGCCACCTCCAGCAAATCCCCCAGGGTTCGCGAAGGCGACACCGGCACGGCCTCGGCCTTACCCTCTTTGACCCTGAACACCACCTTCTTGCCGTCTCGCTCCACCACCGTCTTGGGGCTGACCGCCATCACAGGCTGACGCTCGGCGTCAGAGGCGGCCTTGGACATGAACACCACTTTGGCACTCATCTCGGGCAACACGCGAGGGTCGATCTTGGCAAAGCGGACCTTGGTCATGACCGTGGCCTTGGCGCGGTCTACCGTGGGGACGATGCGCACCACGCTGCCTGAAAACCGCACATCGGGCAAGGCATCGAGGGTGATCTCCACCGGTTGCTCCATGCGGATCTTGCCCACGTTGGATTCGGCCACGTCCGCCTCGACCTCCAACGTGGACATGTCGGCCACCGTGACGACCGCACCTTGAGAGCCCGCAGCGCTTGAAAACGGCGTGATCATGTCGCCCACATTGGCGTTCTTGACCAAGACCACGCCATCAAAGGGCGCTCGAATCTCAGTTTGATCTCGGCTGACCTGTTGCACCCTGACCTGCGCCTGCGCGCTGGCCAACGCGCCTCTGGCCGTGCCGAGCCCGGCTTCCGCCGAGGCCAACCCTGCCTTGGCGGCATCGGCGCGCCGTTGCGCAGCCTCCAATGCTTGTGAGGACACAAACCCTTGGTTCTGCAAATCCTTGGCCCGTTGCCATTCGGCCTGCGCGTTGCCCAGCTCCACTTGGGCCGACCGCAAAGTCGCCTCGGCTTGTCGGATGCCGGCCTGCGCCTGGAGCACCACCGCCTCGGCGGCGGCCACTGCCGCCTGCACATCACTGGAATCCAAGCGCCCGATCAACTCTCCGGCCTTGACCGCGCTTCCTTCACGCACTCGCAGCTCCACCAAACGGCCCGCGGCTTTGGAGGAGACTGCCGCACGGCGCTGCGCCACCACATAGCCCGAGGCGGTGAGTTGCGCGTACTGGGTCGACGGGTAGGCCATCTGCACCGAACTCACCTGAATCTCCTGCGGACGTTGGCCCGCGAAAAACAGGGCCGCGGCCAGGGCCACCACCACCGCCAACACCACCATCCAGCGCCGGGAACGCTTGCGGCGCGGGAGGGCTTTGCGATCGATAGGGCTCAGAGAAGAGACGCCCGTGGGAGATGTGCTCATTTAGAAATTGCCTGAGGAAAACGGTGAGGTTCCAATGACTTTTGGGTCAAACCCGTCATTGTCGCTGATATGAGGGTTTGCCGTAGCCTCCACCCCCGGGCGTTTCGATGACGAACACATCATTCACCCCCATGTGCGTCGATCCAATGTGATCGAGCAACGCCACCGATCCGTCAGCACGCTCGACCCGGTTGATGCCCAAGGCGCCTGTACCGCCTCCCGCCATGCCGAAGGCTGGCACTTTGCGTCCGTTGCTCAAGATGCCCGCCGTCATGGGTTCCAAGAAGCGAACTCGGCGCACACCCCCGCAGCCTCCAGGCCATTGGCCAGCACCGCCCGAACCTTGACGAATCTCATAGGCGTCTAAACGGACGGGAAAGCGGAACTCCAGCACTTCAGGGTCGGTGAGGCGCGAATTGGTCATGTGAGTTTGCACCACATCGGTGCCCGCAAAGCCGGGTCCCGCACCGCTGCCACCGGAGATGGTCTCGTAATACTGGTATCGGTCGTTGCCAAAGGTGAAGTTGTTCATGGTGCACTGGCTCGCCCCCATGAGCCCCAGGGCCCCCACCAGGGCATTCGTGACACACATGGAGGTTTCCACATTGCCCGCCACCACCGCCGCGGGCCACCGAGGATTGAGCATGCAACCTTCGGGAACGATCACCTGGAGCGGCTTGAGACACCCTGCGTTGAGCGGGATGTCATCGTCCACCAGGGTGCGAAACACGTAGAGCACGGCCGCCATGGTGACGGCCTTGGGGGCGTTGAAGTTGTTGGGCCGTTGATCACTGGTCCCCGAAAAATCAATCGTCGCCTCACGGCGGTCGGCGTGCACGGTGACGGCCACTCGAATTTGCGCGCCATTGTCCAAGGGCAAGGTATAGCGCCCGTCGCGCAGCGCCGTGATGACTCGGCGCACGGACTCCTCGGCATTGTCTTGCACGTGTTGCATGTAGGCATTCACCGTCTCGCGACCGAACTGCTCGACCATGCCTCGCAACTCCTGCACACCCTTTTCGT
This sequence comes from uncultured Rubrivivax sp., assembly GCA_964498795.1. Taxonomy (GTDB): domain Bacteria; phylum Pseudomonadota; class Gammaproteobacteria; order Burkholderiales; family Burkholderiaceae_C; genus Rubrivivax. The sequence continues at coordinate 15,833 of CAZCJB010000027.1, forward strand.
TGGCGGCAATCTGGGCGCGTAAATCGGCAATGGTTTGGTCAGGGTTGCGAGCGGGCCAATCGCCTGAGGCCAGTTGTGATCGCAGAGCGGCTTCTTGCAAGACGCCGTCACGCACCAGCAAGAAATTGTCAAACAGCACACCCTCTTCCTCGATGGTCTTGCTAAATGGTGGCATCGAACCCGGCGTGCTCCCACCAATGTCGGCATGGTGCCCTCGGCTGGCCACGAAAAAGCTCGCGGAGGCATCGCCAGCATGCAGGTAGACCGGCGTCACCACGGTCACGTCAGGCAAGTGTGTCCCCCCATGGTACGGGTCGTTGAGCACGTACACATCACCTGGCTGCATCATCGGGTTGCGTGCAATCACCACCTTGATGGACTCACTCATCGAGCCCAAGTGCACCGGCATGTGCGGCGCATTGGCAATGAGCTGGCCCGACGCATCAAACAGCGCACAAGAAAAGTCCAAACGCTCTTTGATGTTGACCGAGTAGGCCGTGTTTTGCAGCCGCAGACCCATCTGCTCAGCGATGTTCATGAAGAGGTTGTTGAAGACCTCGAGCATGACCGGATCGGCCTCGGTACCCACAGCGTGCACCACTGCCCTGGGCGTAATGCGGCGCAATGCCAAAGCCCCTGAGGCGGTGACACGCGCCTGCCAACCCGGCTCGATCACCGTGGTGGCATTGCGCTCGGCGATCACCGCGGGTCCGGTCACACGGGACCCGGGCTTCAGACCTTCGCGCAGATGCAGGGCAGCGTCGTGCCAGCCCTCGCTGTACATGCGCACCATGGACACTGCAGAGGCCTCTGGCTCGCTGACGGAGCTCCCCAGCTCCTCCAAACCTTGCGCCCCTGATGCATCGCTCTGGCCCACAGCTTCAAAAGCCTCACCAGCTCCCACGGCCTCGGCCGACACCGCCTCGATCACCAATGGTCGACCCGGCATCAGAAAGGCAAAGCGCTGGCGATACGCGTCCTCAAAAGCAGCCTGGATGGCCCGTGCGTCAGGGCCTTCAAATGGCACCACCAATGCGGTGTCGGTGCCCAAGTAGCGCACGTGCACACGTCGGAGCACAGTCGTGCGCTCTGGAGGCACTCCCTGGTTCAATACCTCCTGCTGCGCCTGCTGAGCCAATTGCGTCAGCCGCTGCGCCGCCTGCGCTAACCCGGCCTCATCCAACGCACATTCCACCGAGGCTTCTCGCATGGCAATTTGATCGGCCAAGCCCATGCCATAGGCACTCAGCACCCCTGCAAGCGGATGGATGAACACCTGCGACATGCCCAGCGCATCGGCCACCAGGCAGGCATGCTGCCCCCCCGCGCCGCCAAAGCATTGCAAGGTGTACTGAGTGACGTCATAGCCTCGCGCGACCGAGATCCGCTTGATGGCATTGGCCATGTTCTGCACGGCAATTTGCAAGAAACCCGAGGCCAGTTGCTCCGGCGTGGTGGGCCGTCCTGTCGATCGACCCACCTCCTGCGCCAGGGCTTCAAATTTGGCGACCACCACGGCGCGGTCCAGGCGCTCATCGCCTCGTGGGCCAAAGACGGCCGGAAAATGATCGGGTTGGATCTTGCCCAGCAGCACGTTGGCATCGGTGGTCGCCAGGGGTCCCCCACGGCGATAGCTGGCGGGGCCCGGATTGGCGCCGGCCGATTGCGGCCCCACGCGCAGGCGCGCGCCATCGAAAGACAGAAGAGACCCACCGCCCGCAGCGACCGTATGGATGCTCATCATCGGCGCGCGCATGCGCACCCCGGCTACCTGCGTGTCGAATGCCCGCTCGAATTCACCGGCGAAATGGCTCACATCGGTGCTGGTGCCGCCCATGTCGAAGCCGATGATCTTGTGATGCCCGGCCGCGACGGCGGTGCGCACCATGCCCACAATGCCCCCTGCAGGCCCCGACAAGATGGCATCCTTGCCCTGAAAGCGATGCGCCTCGGTGAGACCACCGCTGCTTTGCATGAAGTACAGCGGCACGCCAGGCATCTGTGCCGACACTTGATCGACATAGCGCCGCAAGATAGGGCTGAGGTAGGCGTCCACCACCGTCGTGTCGCCCCGCGACACAAACTTCATCAGAGGGCTCACCTCGTGGGAGACACTGACCTGCGTGAAGCCCATCTCGCGGGCGATCCGGGCGGCCTGCGCCTCATGAGCCACATGACGCCAACCATGCATGAACACGATGGCGCAGGCCCGAATGCCTTGGTCCACAACCTGTTGCAACTGGCTGCGCAGCGTGGAAGGGTCAAGCACCTGCAGCACCTCGCCATGGGCACCGACGCGCTCTTGCACCTCGACCACGGTCTCGTACAACAGCTCGGGCAAGACTATGCGCCGGTCGAACAGGCGCGGGCGTGCCTGATAGGCAATGCGAAGCGCATCGCGAAATCCGCGCGTGGTGACCAGGGCTGTGCGATCGCCTTTACGTTCCAAGAGCGCGTTGGTGGCCACCGTCGTGCCCATCTTCACGCACTCCACCCGGTCGGGCGTGATGAGGTGCCCCATCGGCAATTCCAACAGACGTCGAATCCCCTCCACCGCAGCGTCTTGATATTGCTCGGGGTTCTCACTCAGCACCTTCAAGGTGTGCAGCGAACCATCCGGACTGCGGCCCACCACATCGGTGAAGGTGCCGCCTCGGTCAATCCAAAATTGCCAGCGGGGGGTGGGGGTCATAGTCGCTTCCAGCGCTCGTGGACAAGTGTCATCAAGTGGTGCACGGGCCGCCCCGTGGCTTGTGCCACCGCGTCTGCGTACGGCGGCATGTTGGTGCATTCGAGCACCAGGTTCTGAACCTGAGGGCATCGAGTGATCAAACGCTTTGCCGAGGCCACCACGTCGTCTTGAGCCTGCGCAAGGTCCAGATGGGGCAGATCTCGCAGCAAGGTCTGCTGCAAGGCGCATCCGACTTCCAAGCCCTCCACGGGCGTGTCGGCGGCGCCGCCTGCCGCCTGCATATCGGCAGGTCCCAAGGCTTGGGCATTCACCGTGATCACTCCCGGGTACGCCAATTCCGGCAGTTTCAGCAGCGCCGAAGTCCACACGGGCACCGGCAAGGCCGCCTGGAGGCTGTGCTGAAAGCGCACGAGGAACCCGCAACTGGTGGTGAGCGCTCGAGCGCCTTGCGCCACCAGGTCTTGACCTGCCAGGATGAAGGGCTGCAGCAAGGACGCGTCGGCCTGCGCATGCACCACGCGAGAAGCTGTGGCCCCCCGGACCACCTGATAGCGCACCGGCATGTCAAAGCTGGCCGGGTGACCGACATCGCCAAGTGGGCGCGGGAAGCAGGTGTCTAGCATCAAGACGCCGAGCATGGAGGACTAACTTTTTGAGGCATTCGGGGAAGCCCCGGGTCGACATCGTCCGGGTACGCCCTATGCTAGCGGTTTTGCCAGCGCGAGGAGCATCCATGACACTGCTACGACCCTTGATCACCCTGGCGGCTGCGTGGGTGGCACTTGCCGCCCAAGCCCAGACCAAGTGGGACCTGCCCGCCGCTTACCCGGCCACCAACTTCCACACCGAAAACCTCGTTCAATTCGCCAACGACATTGACAAGGCCTCGGGCGGCAAGCTCAAGATCACTGTCCATCCCAACGCCTCGCTCTTCAAGGCCCCTGAGATCAAGCGTGCCGTGCAGGGCGGACAAGCACAGATCGGCGAAGTGCTGTTGGTGAACTTTCAAAACGAGTGGCAGATTTTTGGCGCCGACGGAATCCCGTTTCTGGCCGACAGCTATGACGAGGCTGTCAAGCTCTGGAAGGTCCAACGCCCCGTCATGGAAAAAAAGCTTGCCGAGCAGGGCATGATGGTGCTGTACGCGGTGCCTTGGCCCCCTCAAGGTGTCTATTCCAAGAAGCCACTGAACTCGGCGGCTGACCTCAAAGGCATGAAATGGCGCGCTTACAGCCCTGCCACCTCCCGCATCGCGGAGCTTGTCGGCGCCCAGCCGGTAACGGTGCAGGCCGCCGAGGTCAGTCAAGCCTTCGCCACGGGTGTCACAGAAAGCATGATGAGCTCGGGTTCCACGGGCGCGGACGCCAAGTTGCACGAGCATGTGAAGTACTGGTATGACACCCAAGCTTGGCTGCCCAAGAACGCCGTGCTCGTCAACCGGGCCGCCTTCAATGCCCTGGACAAGCCTACGCAAGATGCCGTGCTCAAGGCGGCCGCTGATGCTGAAGTGCGGGGATTGGCCATGTCCAAAAAGGCCAACGGTGACTCGCTGAACATCCTCAAGAACGGTGGAATGCAAATCCTGCCCCCTTCACCTCAGCTCAAAGCCGACATGAAAAAGGTCGGTGAAGTGCTGCTCAAAGAATGGATGGACAAGGCCGGTTCCGAAGGCAAGCAGTTGGTGGACGCCTTCCACAAATAAGCTGGGCGTGCGCAAATTCCTAGATGGCCTTTATGACAGTGCGGCCGGGTTGGCCGCACTGTGCATGGTGGGCCTGCTGATCATGGTGCTGCTGTCCATTCTCGGGCGACAGCTTCATTTCCATCTGCCAGGCACCGATGCCTACGCAGGCTACCTCATGGCGGGCAGCGGCTTTCTAGCTCTGGCGCATACGCTCAAACGGGGCGAGCACATCCGTGTGACGTTGCTGCTGGGTGCGCTCAAAGGCCGCGCGCACAGAGCTCTGGAAATTTGGGCTCTGGGCGCAGCCAGTGCGCTCGCGTTGTTATCAGCCTGGTACAGCTGCCGCTTGAGCTGGCAGTCCTACACCTTTCATGACATCTCCACCGGCACCGATGCCACCCCGCTGTGGTTTCCGCAGCTGAGCATGGCCGTTGGCAACGTCATTTTGGCGGTGGCCTTCATTGACGAGTGGGTCTTGGAACTTCGGGGTCGGCGCATCCAAGTGACCAGCGAAGAAGCCTTGCACAACGAATGAGCGGGGAGCCCTGAGACCATGTCCGATCTTGGCATCACCTTCTTGCTGATCTCAGCGCTCTTTTTCATCTTGGGCAGCGGAGTCTGGATCGGCTTGACCCTCTCAGGGGTTGCGTGGATCGCCATGCAACTCTTCAGCTCGCGTCCCGCGGGCGACGCCATGGCGGTCACCATTTGGGGTTCCTCCTCCAGTTGGACCTTGACGGCATTGCCCTTGTTCGTGTGGATGGGTGAAATTCTTTTTAGGACGCGCTTGAGCCAGGACATGTTCCGCGGCCTGGCTCCCTGGATGCAATCGTTGCCTGGCCGACTGCTCCATGTCAATGTGGTGGGCTGCGCCATCTTTGCGGCCGTGTCCGGCTCCAGCGCGGCGACCTGTGCCACCATCGGCAAGATGAGCCTGCCGGAGCTTCAAAGGCGTGGCTACCCCGACGACATTTCCATCGGATCCTTGGCAGGTGCGGGCACCTTGGGGCTGTTGATCCCTCCGTCCATCATCATGATCGTTTACGGGGTCAGCGCCGAGGTTTCCATTTCACAATTGTTCATAGCCGGCGTCATCCCAGGCATCATGCTGGCCGTGCTTTTTTCCGGTTACCTCATGTGGTGGGCCTGGCGCCATCCGCAACTCGTGCCTTCAGCCGATGCGGCCATGTCGTTGATGCAGAAGTTGCACGAATCGCGTCACCTGATTCCCGTGGTGCTGCTCATAGTGGCCGTCTTGGGCAGCATCTACAGCGGTCTGGCCACGGCCACCGAGGCCGCGGCCGTGGGCGTGGTGGGTTCGCTGGCGATCTCCGCCTTGCAGGGATCTCTCACTTGGGGCACCTTCAAAGAGTCCTTGTGGGGAGGCACTCGTCTGTATTGCATGATCGCCATGATTTTGGCGGGGGCAGCCTTTCTCACGCTCAGCATGGGCTACATCGGGCTGCCTCGACATTTGGCCGAGTGGATCGCCACGCTGGGCTTGAGTCAGTTTCAGCTGCTGTTGGCGCTGCTGGTCTTCTATGTGATCTTGGGGTGTTTCTTGGATGGCATCTCCATGGTGGTGCTCACCATGGGTGTCATCCTTCCCACCATCCAAAAGGCAGGCATCGACACCTTGTGGTTTGGCATCTTCATCGTGCTGGTGGTCGAGATGGCGCAGATCACTCCTCCCGTCGGCTTCAATCTCTTTGTGCTGCAAGGCATGACCCAACGCGAAATCGGCTGGATTGCCCGAGTCACACTGCCGTTTTTCTTCTTGATGATCGTGGCGGTCGGCTTGATTTACGCCTTCCCACAACTGGTGACTTTCCTGCCGCAGCAAATGCGCCTTTAAAGCCTCCTACCGAGCCAAAATTATCCCAACGGCTCTGGCTGCCATGACACTGACCATGGCGGCCCGGTAGTCCGCCGATGCGTGCAGGTCTTGCGCATACCCTTCAGAGGACAAGCGCACCCGCTTGGCCGCCGCCTCTGAAAAATCGGCAGTCAGTGCGGACTCAAGTTCCGCGCAACGAAAGACACACGCCTTGCCCCCCGTGACCGCCACGCGCACGCCGTGGGGCATGCGAGCGACGAAGACGCCCACCAGCGCAAAGCGGGAGGCGGGCTGCTTCAGCTTGACATAGGCCGCCTCACGCACCTTGGGAAATCGCACCGACAGAATCAACTCACCCGGCTCCAAGGCCGTTTGGTACAGGTCGGTGAAGAAACTCTCCCCACTCAAGGTCCGGCGATCGGTTTGAATCGTGGCATTCAGGGCCATCACTGCGCTTGGGTAGCAGGCTGCCGGGTCGGCGTTGGCCAGCGATCCTCCCAGTGTGCCCATCTGCCGCACCATCGGATCTGCAATGCCACCAGCCAGGTCGGCCAAGCCCGCAATCGCCTCGCGAACCAGAGGCGAGGACGCCACGTCGGCATGACGCGTCATGGCACCGATCACCAGCGAATCTCCTGCGTCGCACACACCGGCGAGCTCCGCGACAGCCCCCAAGTCCACCAGTGTCTCAGGCGCCGACAAGCGCAGCTTCATGGCCTGGACCAAACTCTGTCCACCCGCCAAAAAGCGAGCCTCTCCTTGGAACGCGGCCGTCGCCTCTTGAGGCGTGGTGACACGTCGGTAGGCAAATGGAACCATCGCAACCTCGGGCTCAGTGCAGACCAAGCGATATTGTCTTACAGACCAGCATCACAGCGCACAAGATCTGAACCCGAAGAATCCCTCGTCGCGCTGGGGCAGCACGAAGCGGCGCCCTTTGGGGTGCGCTGCACGCGGGGCCGTCCACGACGAGGCCCCACGCAGCACTTTGGCCTGAGGGTCTGGGTCACTCACCGTGAACCCCGCCACAGGATGGCGCTGCCAAGTCGGCCACCAACGAGCCGCGCCAAGCGTCCACTCCCACACATCGCCCCACACAAATCCTCGCGATGCCGCGGTGCAGGCGGCCTGCTCCCATTCAACCTCCGTGGGCAAGCGCCGGCCGGCCCATCGGCACCAAGCGTCCGCCTCGTACCAGGTCACATGCGCGGCAGCCTGAGATCCCGGTGCGCGCTGCACACGCCCGGCACGCTCGCGCCACACGCCGCCTTGCCACTTCACCACACCTCGGGGTGCGCGCCGCGCATGCGCCTGCACAAATGCCCAACCAGCCTGCGTCCACCAACGCGGATCGTCATAGCCCCCGTCCTCGGCGAATTCGGCCAAGGCCGCCCAACTCACGGCTTGCGCATCGATCTCAAACTCAGGGATGTTTTCTTCGAAGGCCCAGCGCTCGTTGGGAGGGACCAAGCCCGTAGGCCTGGATCCGACCTCATAACGTCGAGCGGGCATCCACAGGGGCTCTCGCGCCGCACGCGCCGCTGGCGGACCCACCGCGGCGAGCGACGCTTTGGATTCCACGCCCCACCCACAAGCCGCCACCGCCAAGCGCTCGCACAGGCGATCTTCATTCAAGACGGCCCATCGAAACACATGCCATGGCTCGTCCCTCATGGCGGGGTCCTTGGGTACCGCAGACAACAGGTCCAACGTCAATTCCAGCGTCTGCTCCAAATACTGGCGCACGGTGTTGACGTCGGGCAATTCGTGAGGTGGTAAGCCGTCCCAAGGGAGGCCCGACTCCGGCGAAAACCAGTCGTCTGCGCGGTGGTGCACAGACGCCAATCGAGGTGTCCGCGCGGCCGCAGTTTCTCCCTGCAAGCGCTGCACATGGCGTGCCGTCCAAAATTCTTGAGCCCACCCCACTTGTCCAATCGCCCGCAAAGGCACGGTCGTCTGCGGGGTTGACACCCCCTCACCACCATGGAGGCATTGAGCCACTTCAAAAGCATCGAGCCAAGCCAGCGTCACATTGCGGGCATCGATGAGCAACAAAGACAAGAGCTCAGGTCCCGCTTGGCGCGCAGCCTGAGGGTCCAACAGCGTGGCGGGGTCCCAGCGCTCAACCATCATGCGGCCATGAGCAGGCCTGCGGCCGGGTCAATTCCGCTCAATACGCGCGTAGGCCGAGTGATTGTGGATGGACTCGAAATTCTCCACCTCCACCACATACCGTCCCACGCGTACGTCGGCATTCAAGCGCAAGGCCACATCGCGAACCAAGTCCTCGACAAACTTGGGATTTTCGTAAGCGCGCTCGGTCACCCACTTTTCATCGGTACGCTTGAGCATGGGCCAAATTTCGCTCGAAGCACTCTCTTCGGCAAAGCGGACCAAGTCGCGCCACTCCATCGATGACTTCACCTCGACCCGCAAGGTCACGATCGAGCGCTGATTGTGGGCGCCGTAATCCGAGATTTCCTTAGAGCAAGGGCACAAGCTCTTCACCGGCACGGCCACCTCCATCCACACGGTGGTGCGACCTTGACTCGTCTGAGCGATCCACCGACCCTGGTAGTCGAGCAAACTCGTCAGACCCGACACAGGTGCTCGCTTGCGCAGAAAGAAGCTGAATGCCGCTTCGATGCGTCCCTCCTGGGCATCGAGGCGCTGCAGCATTCGTTCGTGCAGGTCATGGAGGTTCGCAGCTTGCAGGGGTACATTCAAGGCATCAAGCCACGCGATGAAGCGCGACATGTGCGTGCCCTTCTTCTCGGCCGGCAGTGCCACATCCAGGGTCCAGCATGCGGCTGTCGATTGCACCTCCCCTTCCACCAAGATCTGCAAGGGGTAGCGCACATCTTTGACCCCCACGCGCTGAATCGCGACATGGCGTTCATCGCGCGCGCTTTGCGTGTCGGGGATGACCAAGGCGTCTGTCAGCGAATTCATGACGACCCCTTCGCCGGGAAGAACCGATCGCCAATGGAGCGTTCGATGCCCGCAGCGTCCAAGCCGCACAACGACAAGAGCTTGGCGGGATCCCCATGCTCCACAAATACGTCAGGCAAACCCAGATGCAGGATCGGCACTTGCACGCCTGCCGAGGCCAGACATTCCGCGACCGCACTGCCAGCCCCGCCCATGAGGCAGCCTTCTTCGAGAGTGACCAGCGCCTCGTGAGAACGGGCCAGTTCCAACACCAGCGCCTCATCCAGCGGCTTGATGAACTTCATGTCAGCCACCGTCACGTTCAGCGATTCAGCGGCGGCGAGGGCCGGATGCAGCAAGGTGCCAAAGGCCAAGATCGCCACGCGCTGCCCGCGCCGACGCACCTCACCACGGCCCCAAGGGAGTTCTGTCAATTCGGCTTCAGGGGTAACCCCTGCGCCCGATCCGCGGGGATAACGCACGGCCACCGGATGATCTTGTCGGAAGGCGGTGGTCAGCGCTTTGCGACATTGGTCTTCATCCGATGGGGCCAGCAGGCTCATATTGGGAATGCAGCGGATGTAGGCAATGTCATATGCGCCACAGTGGGTGGGGCCGTCGGCCCCCACAATTCCCGCGCGGTCCAGGGCGAACATGACCGGCAGATTTTGCAAGGCCACATCATGGATCATTTGATCGTAGCCCCGCTGCAAAAAGGTGCTGTAGATCGCCACCACGGGCTTGAGCCCCTCGCAAGCCATGCCGGCCGCGAAAGTCACTGCATGTTGCTCCGCGATGCCCACGTCGTGATATCGAGCGGGAAAGCGTTGGTGAAACTCCACCATGCCAGAGCCCTCGCGCATGGCCGGGGTGATGCCCACCAAGCGCGGGTCGGCCTGCGCCATGTCACACACCCATTGCCCAAACACCTGAGTGAAGGTGAGCTTGCTCGGCGCACTCTTGGGAAACCCCAGCGCGGGATCAAACTTGCCCGACGCAGCGTGGTATTTCACCGGGTCTTTTTCAGCCGGCGCATAACCGAAGCCCTTTTTGGTCACCACGTGTAAAAACTGCGGACCGCGCTTGTCGCGCAGATTTTCAAGCGTGGGGATCAACGATTCCAGGTCATGGCCATCAATGGGACCGACGTAATTCAGTCCAAACTCCTCGAAGATGGTTCCAGGCACGACCATGCCTTTGGCGTGTTCTTCAAACCGGCGGGCCAACTCAAACAGCGGCGGGGCACCGCGCAACATGTGTTTGGCGCCTTCTCGAGCGGCGTCATAGAACTTGCCGCTCATCAACCGGGCCAGGTACTTGTTGAGCGCTCCCACTGGGGGGCTGATGGACATGTCGTTGTCGTTCAACACCACCAAGATGTCCGGGGTGGCGCCTTCATGCGCAACACCCGCATTGTTGAGCGCCTCAAAGGCCATACCCGCCGTCATGGCGCCGTCGCCAATCACAGCCACAGCCTTGCGGGTCTCGCCCTTGAGTTTGGCGGCCATGGCCATGCCCAGGGCCGCCGAAATGGACGTGCTGGAATGGGCCGTGCCAAAAGCGTCGTACTCGCTTTCATCACGGCGCGGGAACCCACCGATGCCACCCAGCTGACGCAACGTGTGCATCTTTCCTCGGCGACCCGTCAAGATTTTATGGGGGTAGGTTTGATGGCCCACATCCCACACGATGCGATCGTTGGGGGTGTCAAACACATAGTGAAGCGCAACCGTCAACTCCACCGTGCCCAGGTTGCTGCCGAAATGCCCCCCAGTTTGGCTGACCGTGTCCACGACGCACTGGCGCAACTCGGCCGCGAGTGCCTTGAGCTGGCCCCGTGACAGCCGCCGCAGATCGGCCGGTGTGTCAATCTGATCAAGCAAGGAGGGAATGGAGGTGGACATGAGAGAGCTCAATTATCGCGTTCCACCACGCGCTCGGCCAAGACCGACAGGTGATGGGTTGCATCCAGCCCTGACTGAACCAGGGCGTCTTGCGCTTGCTGCCCCAGAAGGCGGGCATAAGCCATCGCGCCTTGGACACCCATGACGCTCACATAAGTAGGCTTGTTGGCATGAAGGTCTTTGCCAGCTGTCTTGCCCAAAACGTCGGTGGCCTGTGTCACGTCCAACACATCATCCACCACCTGGAAGGCAAGTCCCAGGGCCTCGCCAAAACGGCCCAGGGCCTCCCA
>CAZCJB010000028.1:0-10126 GCA_964498795.1 uncultured Rubrivivax sp.
GCTTTTTCGTGACGAGACTGCGCGAGATCGTCACCGAAACCGAGTACCCGGGTCAACACGCGTTTGACATTGCCATCGAGAATGGCCGCTCGCTCACCAAAACAAAAGGCCGCAATGGCCGCGGCCGTGGATCGGCCGATGCCCGGGAGGGTGGCCAAGGTGAGGCTGTCCCTCGGAAATTCGCCGTCATGTAACGCAACGACCGCCCGCGCGCACGCATGCAAATTGCGCGCACGGCTGTAGTAGCCCAGGCCGCTCCAAAGTGCCAACACCTCATCCAGAGGGGCTCGCGCAAGGGCCTGAACATCTGGAAATCGACTCAAAAATCTTTCGTAATACCCTAGAACCGTGCTGACCTGGGTCTGCTGCAGCATCACCTCGGACAGCCACACGCGATAGGGATCTCGCGTCTGTTGCCAAGGCAGGTGGTGCCGGCCTTGGGTCAACTGCCACTCAATCACCGCCTGCGCCAGGCTCTGTGGAGTGACGATCTGTCTTGAAGGCTTGGGCTGACTCATCGCGACCGGTTCATCGCTTTTGGCACACGGGGCAGTAATACGTGGCGCGTTGGGCCTGCACGAGCCGGCGGATGGCCGAGCCACACTGGCGGCAAGGCTGCCCCTCTCGGCCGTAGACCTGTGCCTCATGCTGAAAGGATCCGTTCATGCCATGAGCGTCCCGGAAGTCACGCAAAGTGGTTCCTCCCATCTCGAGTGCACGGGCCAAGATGGTTCGCACCGCCGCCAACAATCGCGCCGCGCGCGGACGGCTCACACGATGGGCAGCAAGACGAGGATCGATGCCGGCCGCGAAGAGCGCCTCACATGCATAGATGTTGCCGGCACCGACCACCGCATCTCCCGACAAGAGCACCTGTTTGATGGCTGAGCGTCGGGCCTTGAGGCTCGCATGAAACATCGAGTCGTCCAAGGTCGGGTCAAAGGGCTCCGGGCCCAAACGAGACAACAGCTTGGCCGCAGGATCCACGTCCACGGATGCTGACCACACCACGGCGCCGAATCGACGAGGGTCGTGCAGGCGCAAGGTCCCCCGGCTGGTGACCAAGTCGAAGTGATCGTGCGGACCCGGCCCCAGGGCATCGGATTCCATCCATTGCAAGGAACCCGACATTCCCAAGTGCATCAGCAAACCGCCCGCATCACGCGCAGGGGAGCCCGGCCGGGGTCCCAGCGGGATCCACAAATACTTGCCGCGTCGGGTGATCTGCCCCACCACTCGCCCCGACAAGTCAGCCGTCCGGCAGCCTAGCGGCCAGCGCAAGGGTTTGCCCATGAGCGCCCGCCGCACCGTGGACCCCTGCAAGGGTGCAATCGACAGGCGCGTCACTTCAACTTCGGGCAGTTCAGGCATGAGGCATTATGTGAGAATGAGCCGGTGAATCCGATTTTCCAGATCTTTCGTCTTGGCACAGGGGTGCGCCTCTCGATGATGAGGCTTGCCTCGCTGTTCTCATGGGCCCTGTTGATCATGGCCCTGCTGCCTGCGACCACGCGTGCGCAGAGCGCTGCGTCCCCGGATTCGTCTGTGGCGGCTCAGTCCACGCCCAAAAATTCATCGCTCGACGCACCGCTGTTTTATCAGCTGCTCATTGGGGAGATGCAGTGGCGACTGGGCGAGCCTGGGATGGCCTACGGCGTTATTTTGGACGCGGCCCGGCGCACCAAGGACGAGGCCCTGTTTCGACGCGCAGTAGATATCGCGTTGCAGGCGCGCGCCGGTGACGAGGCCCTGGCCGCGACGCGGGCTTGGCGTACCGTGCTGCCTCAATCGGCCGAAGCCCTGCGCACACAACTTCAAATTCTGGTGGCCTTGAATCGACTCAGCGATGTGCAAGAGCCGCTGACTGCCCTGCTGGCTTTGGCCCCCACCGAGGCGGACCGGGCGGTGTTGATTCAATCATTGCCTCGTTTTTTCGACCGGGTCGGCGATGCCGCAGCGGTTGCCCGCACCTCTGAGCGGGTTTTGCAGCCCTACCTGCAGGCGCCCGCCACCCACACTTTGGCCCGGGTGGCCCTGGGTCGGCTGTGGTCGGCTGCTGGCCAACCCGAACGAGCGATCACCCTGGCCGCAGAAGCCCTCAAGCAATCACCCAAAGCAACAGCCGCCATTCAGCTGGCGCTAGAGTTGATCCCACGAGACCCAAAAGCAGAGTCCTTGGTGCAAGATTATTTCAAGGGATCTCAAGCCGACCCCACCTTGCGTCTGACCTATGGTCGAGCCTTGGCGCAGTCGCAACGCCACGCGGAGGCCATCGCACAGTTGGAGCAAGTGACCCGAGATCGACCCGACATGGCCTCTGCTTGGTTGACCCTGGGGGCCTTGAACCTCGACCTCAGGCAGGCGCACCCTGCGGAACAAGCCTTGCTGCGCTACCTGCAACTGACCCCAGACAACCCAGCACCTTCAGGGTCGTCTGCCACCTCCCCGAATTCGACCGCTGTTCCCACCCGAGTCGACCGTGACGATGATGAAGCATCCCCGCCAGAGAATGCCGACTCGCCGATCCGGTCGGCGAGAACTCAGGCCTATCTGATGCTTGCGCAAGCGGCCGAATTGCGAAAAGACCGGGCCGCTGCCGAACGCTATTTGTCCAAGGTGGATAACCCCGCCCAAGCCATCCAAGTGCAAACGCGGCGCGCCAGTTGGTTGGTGCAACAAGGCCGCACGGCCGAGGCTCTGGCCCTGATTCGACAATTGCCCGAACGTGCAGCAGGCGACGCTCGCTTGAAGCTGTTGGCCGAGGGACAAATCTTTCGAGAGGCCAAGCAATGGCAGGCGGCCTACGACGCAGCTCGCTCGGCGGCGCAGCGTTGGCCCGATGATGTCGAGCTGATCTACGAACAGGCCATGATGGCCGAGAAGATCCAGCGACTCCCAGAGATGGAGCAGTTGCTGCGCCGAGTCATCGAGATGCAACCAGACCACCAACATGCGTACAACGCACTGGGTTACTCGTTGGCCGATCGAGGTTTGAGACTCCACGAGGCTCGAGATCTGATTCGCAAAGCCTTGGAGTTGGCCCCGGCAGACCCCTTCATCACCGATAGTTTGGGTTGGGTGGAGTACCGTTTAGGCAACTTGCCCGAGGCGTTGCAGCTGCTCAAACAAGCCTACAGTGCACGGCCCGACACTGAAATAGCCGCCCACTTGGGCGAAGTACTTTGGGTGAGTGGGCAGCGGGATGAGGCTCGCCGTGTCTTCAGGGAGGGCCGCGTGCGAGACGCCCACAACGAGGTCTTGCAAGAGGTGTTGGCCCGGCTGAAGGCCGACCTCTGAGGCGAGTGTGAGTCAAGCTCGTGTGAGTCAAGCAAAGTACCTGCGACGAGAGGGCCTGTGGTCGCGAATCGTGATGGCGACGACGGCAGTCATGGCCTTGATGGGGTTGGGAGGGTGCTCCACGGTGCCGACGCCTCACGGCGGCCCTTCATCCCCCACGATTCAGGGGAGGCTGGCGGTGAAAGTGGGTGCCTCCGGCCAAGGCCCAGAGCGCCAATTCAGTGCGCTGTTTGTGCTCAGCGGCGATGGACAGCTGGGCAGGCTTGAGCTCAATTCACCGCTGGGCCTCACCTTGGCCTTGGCGCACTGGCAACCCGGCCGCGTGGAGCTGCAAACCCCTCAAGAGACGGTCGTCTTGCGCGACCTGGGCACGCTGGCTGAGCGCACCTTGGGCACCCGTGTGCCTTTGGAGGCGGTGTTTGAGTGGTTGCGTGGGCGTATCTGGCCTCAATCACCCCATCGCATCACCGAGGGCAACCCCACCCAGGTGCTGGCCTTTGAACAGCTAGGCTGGAGAATCGATCTTCGAGGATTCGCCGAAGGCTCACTCATCGCCCAGCGACTGGACGACCCTCCGATCACCCTGCAAGCTCGGTGGGATCCCAAACCATGAACGCCGTGCCACCCTGGGGCGTGAGGACTTTGCAGGATGTCCCCGCTCCGGCCAAGCTCAATCTGTTCTTGCACGTGGTGGGCCGTCGACCGGATGGCTATCACCTGTTGGAATCGGTGTTTGTGTTGATCGACTGGGCGGACACCCTGCATTTCGATCGTCGCGGAGACGGCATCCTGACCCGCCGGGATTTGACCTTGCCTCTGCCCGCCGAAGACCTGTGTGTTCGAGCTGCCAGAGCGCTTCAGGAGGCCAGCGGCACCCACTTCGGCGCCGACATCGCCATCGAAAAATCGGTGCCATCGGGGGCGGGCATGGGCGGAGGCAGCTCAGACGCCGCCACGGTCTTGCTAGCCCTCAACCGCTTGTGGGATCTGCAGTGGCCACGGACGCGCCTGCTGGGTCTGGCGGCCTCCTTGGGCGCTGATGTGCCGTTCTTTGTGGGCGGACGCAACGCGTGGGTCCATGGCGTGGGCGAACAACTCCAGCCCTTGGAACTCCCCAGGCAAGCCTTTGCCGTGGTCAAGCCGCAGGCCAGCATCGCCACGGCCGACATCTTTGGAAGCCCGAATCTCAAGCGCGACACGCCTTCAGCTATAATGACGGGCTCACTTGAGAGCGCAGCTCTGTCTGACCTCATCGCGGGTGGCGGTCGCAACGACCTGCAACCCGTGGCCGAAGCTCGTTGTGCCGAGGTGGCTCAAGCCGCTCGGTGGCTCGAAGCTCGGTTTGGCAACAGCCGGATGACCGGGTCGGGAAGCGCAGTGTTCTCAAGAGTCGACAATGTCGACCCTCCTTTGGCGATATGGCCTGCAGATCTTGCGTCTCAGGGCTGGGTGGGTCGGTGGTGTCGAAGTCTGCCTGAGCACCCTTTGAGGGCATGGGCTGACTGAGATGCGATTTGTGGGTTCGCAGCAATGTGGGTCCAGTGTAGGGGAGTCGCCAAGTTGGTTAAGGCATCGGATTTTGATTCCGACATGCGAGGGTTCGAGTCCTTCCTCCCCTGCCAAATGTGTTGATCCGTCATCTTTGTCAGCATCCTGAACTCGCCCGCTCCAAGATCCACCCACCGCCGAGAAATCGACATGCTGTTCAACACCATGCTGTTTTCGGGGAATGCCAACCCGACGCTCGCGCAAGAGATCGCGACGCACCTGGGTGCTGAACTCGGCAAGGCCAAGGTCAGCGCCTTCTCCGACGGCGAGGTCGACATTGAGCTCTACCAAAACGTGCGCGCACGCGACGTGTTCGTGGTGCAACCCACCAGCGCCCCCACCAATGAGCACCTCATGGAATTGCTGCTCATGGTAGACACCTTCAAGCGAGCCAGTGCGCGCCGGATCACTGCCGTGATTCCCTACTTTGGCTATGCACGGCAAGATCGTCGCCCACGTTCGACCCGCGTGCCCATCAGTGCCAAAGTGGTGGCCAATTTGCTCGAGACCGTGGGTGTGGAGCGTGTGCTCACCATGGATCTTCATGCGGATCAGATTCAGGGCTTCTTCGATATCCCGGTGGACAACATCTACGCTTCGCCAGTGTTGTTGTCCGACCTCAAAAACAAGCAATACGCTAACCTGGTGGTGGTCTCGCCCGACGTGGGAGGCGTGGTGCGCGCCCGCGCGCTTGCCAAACAGTTGGGCTGCGACCTGGCCATCATCGACAAGCGCCGACCCAAGGCCAATGTGTCCGAGGTGATGCACGTGATTGGGGAGATAGAGGGCCGCAATTGCGTCATCATGGACGACATGATCGACACCGCCGGTACGCTGGTCAAAGCGGCCGAAGTGCTCAAGGAACGCGGTGCCGGAAAAGTCTACGCCTATTGCACTCACCCTGTGTTTTCGGGCCCGGCCATTGAGCGCATCGCCGCCTCACAACTTGACGAGGTGGTCATCACCAACACCATCCCACTGACCGACGCAGCGCGGGCCTGCCCCAAGATTCGCCAACTGTCGGTGGCTTTCCTGTTTGCCGAGACCATTCGTCGCATTTCAGACGGCGAGTCGGTCACGTCCCTGTTTGCGGAGCAGAACAACAACTTCTGAACCGCGAGCTGCCTGCCCCATCCGGGGTGGGTGTTTTAGAAGTGCCTGGTCGCGGGCGCTTCATCCATCACGGAGTTTGAAATGAAATTTACCGCTTTCGAGCGTGCACAGCAGGGGACCGGAGCGAGCCGCCGCCTGCGCAATGCCGGCAAGGTGCCAGGCATCGTCTACGGCTCTGGCACGCCCACCTTGATCGAACTGGATCACAACGCGCTGTACTTTGCCCTCAAGAAGGAAGCTTTCCACTCGTCCATCCTGGAGATGGAATTGGGCAAGGCGACCCAAAAGGTGCTGCTGCGTGACTTCCAGATGCACCCCTGGAAGCAGCAGGTGCTGCACATCGATTTCCAACGGGTGGACGAGGCCACTCGGCTTCGCAAGAAAGTGCCGCTGCACTTTGTTGGGGAAGAAAACTCGCCAGCCGTCAAGACTGACAAGGGTTTGGTCAGCCATGTGCAAACCGAGCTGGAAATCGAGTGCTTGGCCGCGCAACTGCCGGAGTACGTCACCATTGATCTGTCGAGCTTGACCAAGGGTCAAACCTTGCACGTGAGCGACCTGAAACTGCCCGAGGGCATCAAGGCGGTCCGTCACGGCACGCTCAACCCCGTGATCGTCTCGGTGACCATGGCCAAGGAAGAGGCCGAAGAGGCTCCGGCGGCTGCCGCTGTGGTGCCAGCCGAAAAAGCTCCTGCCAAGAAAAAGGATGAGAAGCAGAACAAGAAGTGATCGGTCGCTTGCGACGATGGCTTCTCAAGGGCTCGCTGGTCGAGCCCTTTTTCTTAGGTCCGCTCGCGGGTCGAGCCCTTGAGCTGGGATCGGCCCGATAATCAGTGTCCTCATGATTCGCTTGATTGTTGGCCTGGGCAATCCGGGCACTGAATACGAAGGCACACGCCACAATGCCGGCTTCTGGTGGGTGGATGCGGTGGCACGCACCCTGGGGGCTCGATTGGCGCAAGATCGCAGCTACCACGGCCTGGTCGCAAGGGTCAATCGCGTCTCGGGGCCGCTGTGGCTGCTTGAACCCCAGACCTATATGAACCTCTCAGGCAAGTCGGTGGCCGCCTTGGCGCGCTTTTTCAAGATCGCCCCAGAGGAAATTTTGGTGGTGCACGATGAATTGGACCTGTTGCCGGGGCAAATCAAACTCAAACTGGGCGGCAGTCCAGCCGGCCACAACGGCTTGAAGGACATCCATGCGCAATTGGGGACCGACCAATACTGGCGGCTGAAACTGGGCATCGGTCACCCGGGCATCAAGTCAGAGGTGGCGGACTATGTGTTGAGCAAGCCGTCGGCCGAACACCGAGAAGCCATCGAGCGGACCATCCACACGTCCCTGGAGGCCTTGGAGTTGATCTTAGAAGGTGTCATGGACCGCGCGATGATGAAGTTGCATGCCAAGCCCCAAAGGCCCAAGCCGCCGAGAAGGCCGCAGGGGGATGCGCAGGTGCCTGAGGCCTGAAGATTGCCGCGGCCCTTCGGGCCTCGCAATGACGGCTTGCCGGGCGACCTTTGCAATGACGGCTTGCCGGGCGACCTTTGCAATGACGGCTTCGCGATGGCCTCATGACGGCCGTCATGCCGAGGATGCAGAACGCTCCTTCATCAGCCTCTCATACTTGGCTTGCAACTGCTCGGGCGTCTCCACGTGGTCTGGATTTACGGGGATGCAATTGACCGGGCATAGCTGCACACACTGGGGCTCATCAAAGTGGCCCACACATTCGGTGCACTTGTGCGGATCGATTTCGTAGATCTCGAGACCCAGGGAGATCGCCTCATTGGGGCACTCAGGCTCGCACACATCGCAATTGATGCATTCGTCAGTGATCCACAGAGCCATGCTGCATCCTCCAGGCCCATCAGGCCGTGCTGGCTCAGGTTGAAGGCTTGGCCACGCGGTCTTTCAGGCGCTCCAACACCTGAGGGGCCACGAACTTAGAGACGTCGCCGCCGAGCGTCGCAATCTCGCGCACGAAGGTGCCGCTGACAAATTGAAATTGGTCGCTGGGGGTCATGAACACGGTCTCGACATGCGGCATCAGTTGGCGGTTCATGCCCGCCATTTGGAACTCATACTCGAAATCGCTGACGGCACGAAGACCGCGCACCACCACTTTTCCGCCCAAGTCGACCACAAAATTGCGCAACAAGCCACTGAAGGCCTGTACCTCGACATTCGGATACGGCGCCGCGATCTCACGCGCCATCTCCAGGCGCTCGGCAATGGTGAACATGGTGCGCTTGTGGTGCCCAGCAGCCACCGCCAGCACCAAGCGGTCGAACAGCCCGGCGGCGCGACGCATCAGATCGGCGTGCCCCAAGGTCATGGGGTCAAAGGTTCCAGGGTAAACAGCAGTCATGGGGGCAGAGGCGGTCACGGGGTCATCTCCTCGTCACGAAAAGGTGGCGCTGAAGAGGGGTTGGGCGCAATCGACCCTGTCAGTGTAGCCGCGCGCAACAGGTGCGCATGCACTTGACCGGCTTTCATGTGGCGGAAAAGCTCCCATGGGGGCTGTGCGTGAGGTGCACAGTGGTTCGGATCCCACAAGCGGCTGTCCAATCGGGCGTCCGACTCCACATACAGCAGCCCGCCGGGGGCCAGGGCTTGAACCGATGCGGCAATAGCCGGTTCGAGCAGCCCACTGCCATAGGGTGGATCCAAAAAGATAAGATCCCACGAACCGGCTTGAGCCTGCTGCAACGCGGCCAGACCGTCACCTGCCTGCACACGCACCGACTGAGCGTCCAGTCGGTCCTTGACGGCTCTCAAACTCGTCGCCAAAGCCCCATCGCGCTCGATCATCCATACTGAAGTGGCACCACGCGACGCGGCTTCGAAGCCCAGGGCGCCCGCGCCGGCAAAGGCGTCGATGCAGCGCCAGCCGTTCAGATCTTGGCCCAGCCAATTGAAGAGGGTTTCGCGTACACGATCGGGCGTGGGACGCAAGCCCGGCCGGTCCGCCACGGGAAGCTTGCTGCGCTTGAAGCGCCCGCCGATGATGCGAATTTCGTGGGCGGCCTTCACTGCCGCACGGCAATGCCGTCTCGAGCCAGCAACGATTTGGCTTGACCCACCGTGAATTCACCGTAATGAAAGATGCTGGCGGCCAGCACCGCGTCAGCACCCCCGACGCGGATGCCTTCGCTCAAATGCTCAAGCGCTCCGACCCCGCCCGAGGCGATGACCGGTACCGGCACCGCGTCGCTCACGCTGCGCGTGAGTTCCAGGTCAAAACCGATCCGCGTGCCATCTCGGTCCATGCTGGTGAGCAAAATTTCTCCCGCCCCGAACTGCGCCATCTGTGTGGCCCAGGCCACCGCATCCAACCCCGTATTGCGGCGCCCGCCATGGGTGTACACATCCCAGCCTTGCCCTCTTTGCGCCAGATCGGCACCTTGACGGCGTTTGGCATCGATGGCCACCACGATGCATTGGGCCCCATACCGCTGCGAGGCTTCTCGAATCACTTGGGGCTGCGCCACGGCGGCGGAGTTGAAACTGACTTTGTCGGCCCCTGCGTTGAGGAGTCGACGCACGTCGTCGACCGTGCGCACACCGCCCCCCACCGTGAGCGGGATGAACACCTCGGAGGCGACCGCCTCGATGATGTGCAAGATCAGATCACGCCCGTCGCTGGTGGCCGTGATGTCCAAGAAGGTCAATTCGTCCGCGCCCTGCTCGTTGTAGCGCGCGGCAATTTCCACCGGGTCACCCGCATCGCGCAGCGCCACAAAATTGACGCCCTTGACAACGCGACCCCCCGTGACATCGAGACAGGGAATGATGCGTTTGGCCAGCATGGGAGCGACAGGCTCAGGCCGCGAGCTCGTCTGCGCGGGCCTGGGCCGCCGCAAAATCGAGATCGCCCGTGTAGATGGAGCGCCCGCAGATCACGCCCTCCACCCCTTCGGATTCCACGGCGCACAGGCTGTCGATGTCGGCCATGCCTGACAAGCCTCCTGAGGCGATCACGGGGATGGTCAGGGCTTGGGCCAGCTTGACCGTCGCTTCGACATTGATGCCGGTAAGCATGCCATCGCGGCCAATGTCGGTGTAGATGACCCCCTCTACCCCGTAGTCTTGGAATTTTTTGGCCAGATCGACCACCTCATGCCCCGTGAGCTTGCTCCATCCGTCGGTGGCCACTTTGCCATCTTT
>CAZCJB010000028.1:10136-19746 GCA_964498795.1 uncultured Rubrivivax sp.
ATGATGTGACCCCCGAAAGCGCTGCATGCATCTTGCAAGAAGCCGGGGTTCTTGACGGCTGCCGTGCCGATGATGATGTAGCTGATGCCGGCATCGAGGTAGCGCTCGATGGTGTCGAGGTCTCGGATGCCACCGCCCAATTGCACCGGAATCTCGTCATTGACTTCGCGCAAGATGGACTTGATGGCGCCCTCATTGACGGGCTTGCCCGCGAAGGCGCCATTGAGGTCCACCAGGTGCAAACGCCTGGCTCCGGCATCCAACCACCTTCGCGCCATGGCTGAGGGGTTGTCCCCAAAGGTGGTGGAGACCGACATGTCTCCTTGTTGGAGGCGGACGCACTTACCGTCCTTGAGATCGATGGCCGGGATCAGCAGCATGGCTCAAATGCAGCGGGTTGAGAAACAGAAATTCAAGGGGCCCAGAGCAGGAAATTCCGGTACAGGCGCAAGCCCTGGGAGGAAGATTTTTCAGGATGGAATTGTGTGGCAAAAATATTATCGCGAGCGATGACGCAGGTAAAGCGCCCGCCGTAGTCGGTCTCCCCCAACGTGTGGCGCGGGTCAGACGGCTTGGCGTAGTAGCTGTGGACAAAGTAGAACCATGAGGCGTCAGCGACCCCCTCCCACAGGGTGTGCGGGCGCTGCCAAACGCGGTTCCAGCCCATTTGAGGCACTTTGAAGCGGCTGCCATCAGGCTGAAGTCGCCCCTCCAACGCGAACTTCACCACCCGCCCTGGCAAGAGTCCGAGACCTGGCGTGTCCTGCTCTTCACTGTGGTCGAGCAACATTTGCATGCCCACGCACACACCAAACAGGGGCTTTTCTGCGGCCGCGCGCGCCACGGCCTCACGCAAGCCGGACTCATTGAGGTGACGCATGCAGTCGCGCATGGCGCCTTGGCCAGGCAACACCACGCGCTCGGCATCGTGCACCACTTGCGGGTCTGCCGTGACACACACCTCCACGTCCAGGCCTTGGGCCGCATGGACGACCGCTTGGGAGACTGAGCGCAGATTGCCCATCCCATAATCGACCACCGCCACCCGACGCCCAGTTCGGCCCATGACTTATAGGGTCCCCTTGGTGGACGGAATGGAGCCAGCGGCACGGACGTCTGGTGCGAGCGCCATGCGCAGGGCCCGAGCGAAGGCCTTGAACACGGTTTCGCACTGGTGGTGGGCGTTGTGACCTTTGAGGTTGTCGATGTGCAGCGTCACCAACGCATGGTTGGCAAAGCCTTGAAAAAACTCGAAGGCCAGCTGAGTGTCAAAAGTGCCGACCATGCCTGAGCGAAAAGGCACGTCCATGTGCAAGCCGGGGCGACCCGAGAAATCCACCACCACCCTTGACAACGCTTCGTCCAAGGGCACGTAGGCGTGGCCGTACCGGGTGATGCCTCGTTTATCGCCCACGGCCTGCGCCACCGCCATGCCCAAGGTGATTCCCACATCTTCGACGGTGTGATGACCATCAATGTGCAAGTCGCCTTGGGCCTCAATGTCTAAATCTATCAGGCCATGGCGCGCAATCTGCTCGAGCATGTGATCGAAAAAGCCGATGCCTGTGGCGAGCTTGGCCTCACCCTGGCCATCGAGGTTGACGCGGACTTGAATCTGCGTCTCCTTGGTGTCTCGGCGAACCGTGGCAGTTCGATCATTGGGGCGTTCGGCACCGGCATTCATGACGGACTCGCTTTCTTGTGCACCAAAGTGCGGGACCTTACAAGGACTGCCTCAAGGCGTCCAGCATGCGTTCATTCTCTGGTGGCGTCCCCACCGTCAGGCGCAGACATTGCGCCAGCAAGGGGTGAAGCGCCGAGACATTTTTGACCAACACCCCCCGATCCTTCATTCCGGTGAACGCACGCGCGGCGTCGGGGACTCGGGTCAGGATCATGTTGGCTTGGCTCGGAAAGGGCGTGACGCCGGGCAAGGCCGCCAGTTGCTTCTGCAGCTCATCGCGCGCCTGCCGGATAGCCGCTGCCTGCCGCGCGTATTCCTCTGCATGCTCAAGCGCAAACAGCGCCGCCTCGGCGTTGAGGACGCTGACGTTGAAGGGGGGGCGCAATTTGTCGAGCTCACCGATCAGCTCTCGCCGCCCCATGAGATACCCAATGCGCACCCCCGCGAGCCCAAACTTGCTCAGCGTGCGCATCAACAGCACATGGGGGTGGCGCTTGAGCCAAGACATCGAGTCTCGCGATGCAAACGGTTGATAGGCCTCATCCATCACCACCAGTCCACCCACTCGCGTCATCGCTTGGATGCAGGACTCGATGGCCTCGGTGCGCCAGAGATTGCCCGTGGGGTTGTTGGGGTAAGCCAAGTACAACAGGGCGGGCTTTTCGTGCTCGATGGCCGCCAGCATGGCGGGCACATCAAGCTCAAACTGCGCATCCAAGTTCACCCCCACAAACCTCACGCCCTGCAAGGCCGCAGACATGCCGTACATGACAAACCCCGGCAGAGGCGCCATGAACACGGCACCCGGTCGGTCAAGAGCCAGACTCAACAAGCTGATGAGTTCGTCGCTGCCATTGCCGAGCATGAGCGCGCAATCGCCGGGCATCTGGGCAAAGCGAGCCAGCGCCGCCTTGAGATCTTCGTTGCGCTCCCCGGGGTAACGGTTGATCGCCACCGCAGCCAGACGTGCGCCCAAGGCCTGCTGCAAGGCTTGCGGCAAGCGATAGGGATTCTCCATGGTGTCGAGCTTGACGAGCCCCGCACTGGGTTGCACCGCATAGGCGTGCATGTCCTGGATGTCCTGGCGGATCACCCGGTTCATGGTGGCGTAGAGGTCAAAAACCATGAGGTTCCTTCAGCGCTGTCATGCTTTGGACAGGCGAAGCTCGGCCGCCTGTGCGTGTGCCTGCAAGCCTTCGCCATAGGCGAGCTCGGCGGCGATGGGGCCCAGCACCTGAGCCCCTGCAGCGCTGACCTGAATGACGCTCGATCGCTTTTGAAAGTCGTAGACGCCCAGCGGCGAAGAAAACCGCGCCGTCCCGGAAGTCGGCAAGACATGGTTGGGACCGGCGCAATAGTCACCCAGACTCTCACTGGTGTAGGCCCCAAGGAAAATAGCACCGGCGTGGCGGAGCAAAGGCTCCCACCGTTCAGGCGCTTGGGAGCTGACCTCCAGGTGCTCGGGCGCGATGCGATTGCTGATCTCGCACGCTTCCTCCATCGAGCGGGTGTGGATCAAGGCACCGCGACCTTGCAGGGACGCCCGGATCACGTCCTGACGCGGCAAACCGGGCAGCAGTCGGTCAATCGCCTCGCGCACCCGATCCAGATAGGCCGCATCGGGGCACAGCAAAATGCTTTGCGCCAATTCGTCATGCTCGGCCTGACTGAACAGGTCCATGGCCACCCAGTCGGGCGGTGTGGTGCCGTCGGCCAGTACCAAAATTTCGCTGGGGCCTGCGATCATGTCAATGCCCACCTGCCCAAACACCCGGCGCTTGGCACTGGCCACATAGGCATTGCCCGGGCCGGTGATTTTGTCCACACGCGGCACCGTGGCCGTGCCGTAGGCCAACGCCGCCACGGCTTGCGCACCTCCCAGAGTGAACACCCGGTGTGCGCCCGCGAGGCTGGCAGCAGCCAGCACCAAAGGGTTGCGCTCGCCATTTGGGGTGGGCACCACCATGATGATTTCACCCACGCCCGCTACTTGAGCAGGCAAGGCGTTCATCAACACGCTGGAGGGATAGGCCGCCTTGCCGCCAGGCACATAGATGCCCACTCGATCCAAGGGCGTCACTTTTTGTCCGAGCAAGGTGCCGTCCACATCTCGATAACTCCAGCTGCGCCCACAGGCTTGAAGCTGACGCTCATGGTAGCTGCGCACCCGGTCCGCAGCCGCCTCAAGAGCGCGACGCTGCGCCGGCGTGATGAGATCCAGGGCCGCGCGCAGGGTCGACGCATCGATTTCCAGGTCCGCCACTCGGTCGGCCTGGAGGTGATCAAACCGCTCGGTGTACTCGAGAACTGCCGCATCACCTCGCGCACGCACGTCTTCCAAAATGGACTGCACACGATCCTCGATGGCAGCATCGGTCTGTTCAGACCAATGCAGCACCCGCTGCAAATCGTCTTCAAACGACGCTTGCGAGGTCTGCAAAGTTCGAATAGCCGCCGTCATGCACTGGCTCCACGACGGCCAATTTCGACGGCTCCTGCGATGGCCTGCATGACAGCCCGGATGGATTCGCGCTGGGTTTTGAGGGACGCTTGATTCACCACCAGCCGGGCCGAAATGTCCATCACCTTTTCCACTTCGACCAGTTGATTGGCCTTGAGGGTGCCGCCGGTGGACACCAGATCCACGATGGCATCTGCCAAACCTGTCAGTGGGGCCAGCTCCATCGATCCATAGAGCTTGATCAGGTCCACGTGCACGCCCTTTTCGGCGAAGTGCTGGCGGGCCAAATGGGTGTACTTGGTAGCCACTCGCAATCTCGAGCCTTGGCGTACCGCAGCGGCGTAGTCGAAATCGTTGCGCACCGCCACACTCAGGCGGCAGCGCGCGATGTTCAGGTCCAAAGGACGATATAGACCTGTCTCGCTGTGCTCGAGCAAGGTATCCAAGCCGGCAACCCCCAGGTCAGCGCCCCCGTTTTGCACATAGGTCGGCACGTCCGTGGCCCGAACCAGCACCACGCGCACATCGGCTCGGCTGGTGGACAAGATGAGCTTGCGGCTCTTGTCCGGATCCTCTGAGATCTCGATGCCGGCCGCACGCAACAACGGCAGGGTCTCGTCAAAGATACGGCCCTTGGACAGGGCAAAGGTGATCATGGTGCAGGCCTCACTTCGCCCGTTCGATGTCGGCGCCGACCGCGCGCAGCTTGTCTTCCATGCGGTCATACCCTCGATCCAGGTGGTAGATACGATCGACCTGCGTTTCGCCTTGGGCCACGAGGCCCGCGATGACCAGGCTGGCCGAGGCTCGCAGGTCGGTGGCCATGACGTGGGCTCCCGACAACGCAGCAACGCCCTGCACCAAGGCCGTGTGCCCATCGATTTGGATGTTGGCTCCCAAACGCAGCAGCTCGTTGACGTGCATGAATCGGTTCTCGAAGATGGTCTCCGATACCTTGGAGGCTCCACTGGCGATGCAGTTGACCGCCATGAACTGAGCCTGCATGTCGGTGGGGAATGCGGGGTACTCGCTGGTGCGAAAGCTCACCGGCCGCGGCTTGCCATCCGCACGGATTCGAATCCAATCGGGACCCGTCTCGATGACCGCTCCGGTTTCGCGCAACTTGACCAACACCGCGTCCAAGTGATCAGGGCGCGCGCCCCGAAGGGTGACATCCCCGCCCGCGGCTGCCACCGCGCACAAGAAAGTGCCCGTTTCGATACGATCGGCCACGATCGGGAACGGCGCCTTGGGCGCGTGCAGGCGATCCACCCCTTGGATACGGATCTGGCGCGTGCCATGGCCCTCGATCCGAGCCCCCATGGCAATCAGCAGTTCGGCCAGGTCGGGGATTTCCGGCTCTTGGGCCGCGTTCTCCAGCACCGTCTCACCCTCGGCCAAGGTGGCCGCCATGAGCAGGTTCTCAGTGCCGGTCACGGTCACCATGTCAGTCGTGATGCGCGCACCTTTCAGCCGTGTGGTCTTGGCAATGATGTTGCCTCGCTCCACACTGATCTGTGCGCCCATGGCCTGCAGGCCCTTGATGTGCTGGTCGACGGGCCGGGAACCGATGGCGCACCCCCCGGGTAAGGACACGATGCCGACGCCAAATCGAGCCAACAACGGTCCCAGCACCAAAATGGAGGCTCGCATGGTTTTGACCAGTTCATACGGTGCGACCGGGTTGTTCACGGGGCCCGCATCCACCGTCACGGCACTGTCAGGGCCAGTAGGGCCCTCGGCTGTAGCACCCATTTGCCGCAACAACTTCAGGGTGGTGGCCACGTCCATGAGCTTGGGCACACGGGTCAGCGTGACCGGCTCTGCACACAGCAGGGCCGCGCAGAGCTCCGGCAGCGCAGCGTTTTTGGCGCCAGCGATGGAGATTTCGCCTTGAAGGCGTCTTCCGCCGCGAATGATGAGTTTGTCCATGGGGCTGTGGTGTGCGACTCACAGCGGGATCAAGGGACGCGCCATCGGGGAGCGCCACCGCCACCCGCCGCTTGGCGCGGGTGGTGTCAGAGGTGGTGATGTGCCGTCGCGACGGGTGAGGCTGCGAATTCGGCGGGGGTAAGCGTCTTCATCGACAAGGCGTGGATCTGCTCGCGCATTCTATCGCCCAAGGCGGCATAGACCCTCTGGTGACGAGCCACTCGGGTGCGCCCTTCGAATTCCGAGGACACAATGGTTGCGAAAAAGTGACGCCCGTCCCCGTCGACCTCCAGATGCGTGCAGTCGAGGCCTGCCGCGATGAAGGTACGGACGTCAGCAGCGGTGGGTTCAGCCATGGGCGAATTATCGCTCGGGGAAGCGGGATGAATCAGGTGCGGATCTTGTAACCCGATTTCAGCAGGGAGAGCGCGGCGAAAGACACCGCCACGAAGCTCAGGCCCACCACACCCAGACTCCACCAGGGCGATACGTCTCCCACCCCAAAAAAGCCGTGCCGAAATCCGTCGATCATGTAGAAAAACGGGTTGAAGTGGCTGATCCCTTGCCAGAACCCGGGAAGGCTGTGCACCGAGTAAAAGACCCCTGATAAAAAGGTCATGGGCATGATGATGAAGTTCTGGAAGGCCGCAAGTTGGTCAAACTTTTCCGCCCACAAGCCAGCGACCAGACCCAAAGTGCCCAGCATGGCAGATCCGAGGGCGGCAAACACCACCACCCACAGCGGCTGCGCAAATGGGGGCCATGCGAACCACACGGTCACTGCCAGCACGCCCAGACCCACCGCCAGGCCACGCACCATGGCCGCGCCGACGTAGGCGACGAACCAAGCCTGGTGCGACAAGGGCGACACCAACAAAAACACGAGGTTGCCCGTGATCTTGCTTTGAATGAGCGAGGAACTGGTGTTGGCGAAGCTGTTTTGCAGCACGCTCATCATCACTAGACCCGGGATCAAAAACGCGGTGTAGCCCACACCGGGGTACACCTGGACCCGATCCTCCAGCACGTGGCCAAACACCAGGAGATACAGCACCGAGGTCAACACCGGGGCGGCCACGGTCTGGAACGACACTTTCCAAAACCGCAGTACTTCCTTGCGGAACAAGGTGCTGGCACCAGTGAGCACATGACGGCGCTGGATGGCGCTCATGGCCGTGACAGTTGTGTTCATGGGGGTGTTCACGTCTGCGCTCCTTGCATGATGGACAAGAACACATCCTCCAAGTCTGAGCGGCCGATCTCCAGGTCTTCCACTCGCACATGGGACTGGCGCAAGACCGACAGCACCTCTTCCACATCGGCCGCATCACGCGCTCCGACTTGCACGATGCGGCCCGTCACCCGAGCGCGTGTCACCAAAGGTGGCGGCAAAGTATCATCGGTTTTGAATCGCAGCATGGAATGCGCTGCGCCTGCGAGCAATGAAGAGGTTCGGTCAAGCGCCACCACCTTGCCAGATTTCAGCATGGCAATTCGCCCGCACAATGCCTCGGCCTCCTCCAGGTAATGGGTGGTCAGCAGCACCGTGTGGCCCTCGCGATTCAAACGGGAGATGAATTTCCACAACGTTTGACGCAACTCCACGTCAACGCCGGCTGTGGGTTCATCAAGCACGATGACGGGAGGTCGATGCACCAGCGCTTGCGCCACCAACACGCGGCGTTTCATGCCGCCCGACAACTGGCGCATATTGGCGTCCGCCTTGTCGGCCAGCCCCAACTCGCTCAACAACTCATCGATCCAGGGCTCATTGCGATGAATGCCGAAATAGCCGCTCTGGATGCGCAACGTCTCGCGCACACTAAAGAAAGGATCAAACACGAGTTCCTGCGGGACGATGCCCAACGATTGTCGGGCCTGGGCGTAGTCCTTCGCGACATCGTGACCCATGACCCGCACACCACCT
Source organism: uncultured Rubrivivax sp. (assembly GCA_964498795.1). Taxonomy (GTDB): domain Bacteria; phylum Pseudomonadota; class Gammaproteobacteria; order Burkholderiales; family Burkholderiaceae_C; genus Rubrivivax. The sequence goes on from CAZCJB010000028.1 coordinate 18,141, forward strand.
TCGGTGGGTCGAGTAAGCCCCGCCAAGATGCTGATCAAGGTAGTCTTGCCCGCCCCGTTGGGGCCCAACAAGCCAAAGAACTCTCCAGGTTCGATTTTGAAACTGACGCCGTCCAACGCTCGGAATGCACCGCGAAGGCCGTAGAACGTCTTGCTGACGTGTTGAAATTCAATCGCAGACATTGGCGAGATTGTAGGCAACGCAGAGTTTCAGGTGCGCTGGAAACCCACGGCAGCGCGCATGAGACTTCGGGTGTAGTCGGCAATGACTCGATGGGCGGCCAAATCAGCCGCAGACACCACTTCCACCACGTGCCCACGCTGCATGACCATCAAACGTTCGCAAAGATGGGTCACCACGGCCAGGTCGTGGCTCACCATGACAAAGGTCAGTCCTTTTTGTCGCCGCAAGGCCTCCAACAGGTTGAGCACCTCCGCCTGCACCGATGCATCCAGTGCCGAGGTAGGCTCGTCCAACAGGAGAACCTGGGGCTCCAAAATCAGAGCGCGCGCTATGGCCACGCGTTGACGCTGCCCTCCTGAGAGTTGATGGGGATAGCGGAAGCGAAACCCGGAGCCCAGACCCACGTCGTCGAGCGCGCGCTCGATGCGGTGCTCTGCATCGTCAAATCCATGGATGGCCAGGGGCTCAGCCAGGATGCGATCCACCGTTTGGCGTGGATGCAACGAACCATATGGGTCTTGAAACACCATTTGTACCTGCCGCCGAAAGGCTTGGGTCCCGGCAGCAGGCAGGGACGATGCGCCCGTGAGCGCGACCGTCCCTCGGGCGCAGGCGACAAGACCGCAGACCGCACGCAGGACGGTGCTCTTGCCCGACCCCGATTCGCCCACGATGCCAAAGCTCTCGCCGGGTGCCACATCCAGGCTGAATGATTCCACCGCCACGAAGTCGCCAAAGACCACGCGCAGGTCAGCCACTCGCAATCCGATCATTGGGCCCACTCCGCCTGCCGATCAAGCGTAGGCAAAGGATGACGCACTTCACCCAACCTGGGAAGACACTGCATCAAGCCCTGGGTGTAGGGATGGGAAGCTCGAGCGAGATCGGCCGCGGCCACCTCCTCGACGATACGGCCCGCGTACATGACCAATACCCGGTCACAGAACGAAGACACCAGTCGAAGATCATGGGAAATAAAGATCAATCCCATGCCGCGTTCAGACACCAATCGGTCGAGGATCGACAGCACCTCCAGCTGCACGGTCACGTCCAAAGCCGACGTGGGCTCGTCAGCGATGAGCAGTTCGGGCTCAGCGATCAACATCATGGCGATCATGGCGCGTTGCCCCATGCCACCTGACACCTCATGGGGAAACAGGTCGAACACACGCTGAGGGTTGTCGATCTGTACCGCCGCCAAGGCCTCCAAGGCACGTTCGCGAGCCTCGCGAGCGCCCACCGGACGATGGCGCCTCAAGGTCTCGACGATCTGTTGACCGACGGACATGACCGGGTTGAGGGAAAACTTGGGATCCTGCAAGACCATGGCCATGCGACGACCCCGCAGATGACAGCGATCAGACTCGCTGCAGCGAAGCAGGTCGATCTCGCCCAGCCTCAGCGCATCCGCACTCACTCGACC
>CAZCJB010000028.1:19846-26866 GCA_964498795.1 uncultured Rubrivivax sp.
CCCCACTCTGGCGTCGGAGGCTGTGCGCCCAAGCCCAAAAAGCCCAGGCCTGCCGCCGTGAGGATGATGCCCGCCATGTCCAAGGTGACGCGCACAATGACCGAGGACAAGCAAAGAGGCATGATGTGGCGCAACACAATGCGCCAGGGGCTTGCTCCAATGACGCGCACTGCCAAGATGTAATCCGCTTGACGGATCGTCAAGGTCTCGGCCCTCGCGATGCGGGCATACGGAGGCCAAGAGGTGATGGCAATCGCGATCACGGCATTCTCGATGCCGGGCCCCAGCGCCGCCACGAAGGCCAGGGCCAAGATGAGGCGCGGGAAGGCCAGAAAAATGTCGGTCACTCGCATCAGCAAGGCATCCAGCCAGCCTCCGGCGTAACCCGCCACCGTGCCCACGAGCAGTCCGATAGGTGCGGCCAACACCGCCACCAACACCACCACATACAAGGTGATTCGAGCACCGAACACCAAGCGCGAAAAGATGTCACGCCCCTGATCGTCCGTCCCGAGCCAGTGCGTGGCCGAGGGCGGCAAGAGCCGTGACGATGCCAAATCACCCACCGTGGCCGGGTAAGGCGCCACCCAGGGCGCCAAGACCGCCACGGTGATCAACGCGATGACTATGGCCAATCCCACCAACGCCAATCGGTTTTGCGCAAAAGTTCGCCAGGCGGCATAAGCGCGTCCCAAGGCGGCTTGTCGACGCGACTGAGGTCGCTGCGACATCAGCCAGGCCTTCCAGCCAGGAGCCAAGGGGGTAGCCGAAGACGGATTCAACATCATCGGGCCCGAGTTCGTGGATCCAGCAGGCGATACAGCGCATCGCTCAACAGGTTCAGGCCAATGAAGATGGTCCCCACCACAATGGTGCCACCCAGCACCGCATTCATGTCTGCGTTTTGCAAAGAATTGGTGATGTACAGGCCCAGACCTGGCCACGAGAACACCGTTTCGGTCAACACAGAACCTTCAAGCAAACCGGCATAGGACAGGGCCACCACCGTCACCAAAGGCACCATGGCGTTGCGCAAGGCATGGCGCCAAATGATGCGTGCTTCACTGAGCCCCTTGGCGCGCGCTGCCGTGACGTATTCCTGTGACAATTCATTGAGCATGAAAGATCGGGTCATGCGGCTGATATAGGCCAACGAAAAATAGCCCAGCAGGGACGCCGGTAACACCAAGTGGCTGAAGGCGTTGCCGAAGGCCTCCCACTCACCCGCCAGAGCTGCATCCAGCAAAAGCAGTCCACTGACTCGAGGTATCGAGTACTCAAACGCGACATCGATGCGGCCCGGACCTCCTACCCAACCCAATTTCGCATAGAAGAGCACCAGGGCCATCAACCCCAACCAGAAGACGGGAATGGAATAGCCCATCAGCCCCATGACGCGCACCGCATGGTCGGCCGCGCCCCCTCGCCGAACGGCCGCCCACACGCCCAGTGGGATGCCCAAGCCCGCGCCCAACAAGATGCCGCAGGTGGCCAGCTCCAAGGTGGCTGGAAAGGTTTTTACGATGTCTTGTGCCACCGAGTTCGAGGTCAACACCGAGGTACCAAAATCGCCCTGGACAGCCTTTTGAACATACAAACCAAACTGCACCACCAAGGGCTTGTTCAGTCCCAACTCCTCGCGCACGCGCTGCACGACATGCTCAGGCGCACGATCACCCACAATGGCCAGGGCGGGGTCCACGGGGATCACGCGGCCGATGAAAAAGGTCACCGCCAGCAGGCCGAGATAGGTCAACAAAACAACGGCGAGCCCTCGGCCCGCCGTCTTCAATCTGGCTCCCCAGGGACGCAAGGTCTCAGCGCTTGCTGACGTTGAACATGTAGGTCGAATCCGAGGTCGGACCGATCTTCAGACCGTCCACATTGGAGCGGACACCCGCCACTTCGGTTTGCTGGTAGATCATGACGAAGGGGCTGGATTTGCGGAACTCTTCCTGAATTTCCTGGTACATCTTGGCGCGCTTGGCGCCCTCACGCTCCATCGCAGCGGCGTCCGCCTTCTTGGTCAACTCAGGAATATCCCAAGCATTGCGCCAAGCCAGCGGCTTGGTCTTGGCATCGTCGCCGTTGTTAGGGTTGCGCGCAAAGGTGTCTGCATTGGTATGCGGATCCCAGTAGTCTGCCCCCCAATTTCCAATGTAGATGTCATGCGTGCGTGCACGGTATTTGGTAAGGGTTTGCTTCCCGTCGCCCGGCACGATTTCCAACTCAATGCCCGCTTGCTTGAAAGTCTGTTGGATGGCCTCGGTGATACCCTGGATGGGTTGCACCGTGCGCATGTCAATCGTGACTTTGAAGCCATTGGGCACGCCTGCCTTGGTCAGCAGGGCCTTGGCCTTGGCCACGTCGAGCTTATAGGGCTTGTCCTTGGAGGCTCCCAGCAAGCCGATCGGCAAGAAGTTCTGGTGCACCACCCCAATGTTCTTGATGAGCGTCTTGCCGATGGCGTCATAGTCCACCAGCCACTTGAATGCTTCACGCACTTCGGGCTTGGCCAAAATGGGATTTTTTTGGTTCAAACTGAAATACGTCACCGTGCCCTTGGGCGTGGACGTGGTCTTGATTTCCTTGTTGCTGGCCAAGGCCTCCAGATCTTGAGGGCTCAGGTTGCGCGCAATGTCGGCGTCGCCCTTTTCCAGCAGCAGACGTTGTGTGGCTGGCTCTTTGACATGTCGGTAAATGACACGTGCCAGCTTGCTCTTGGGGCCATGGTAGTTTTCATTGCGCTCCAGCGTCACCAACTCGTTGGCGCGCCACTCACGGATCTTGAGGGGACCGGATCCTGCGAAATTGGTCTTGAGCCAGCCATAGCCCAGATCCCCATTGGCTTCTTTGCTCAGCACCAGTTTTTTGTCGACCACACCCGCCACGTTGGCCGTTAGGCAGTTGTAGACCAGCGTCGGTGCATAGCCTTTGTCGGTCTCCAGCGTCAGGCTCAAAGGACCCGTTTGCTTGACCTTGTCCTTGACGTTGTCCTTGGTGAGCCCAAACTGCGTCAGGATGAAGGCCGGGGTCTTGTCCAGCAACACGGCGCGTTGCAAAGAAAACACCACGTCTTCCGCCGTCAAAGGGTTGCCCGACGCGAACTTGAGATTGGGCTTGAGTTCGAAGGTGTAGGTCAGTCCATCGGGGGACACCTTCCAGCTCTTGGCAAGGTCCCCCACCAGCTTGGAAGGGTCGTTGACGTCATAGCGCAGCAGGCGCTCATAGCCGTTACCCATGAGCTCACCCGCCGAGATTTCAAAGGCCTCAGCGGGATCCAGCGAGATGATGTCGTCGAACGCAGAAGCCACCACAAGCGTGTCTTTGGGCGTGGCCGCTTGGACGTTCCAGGCTGCAGATACCAGCACAGCCAATGTAGTCATCACCAATGTGCGACGGTTCAAGCAAATGGAAATGTTCATGGGTGGATCCTGAGTTTAGAAACGCTGAAAGCCTGCACTGTAACGAATTCTGAACCGCCGCGTGCAGGTACCAGGGCGCCCACCGCGCGACATGGTGGCCCGCTAAGTGGCCTGTCCCAAAAGCCGATCCAAGTTTCGGCTGACTTCGGCCTCGATCGCCGGGGCAAAGGCGGCCATCAAAAACCCCAATTGAGCCTTGAGCTCAAAGGCGTCGGCCGTCACCAGCAAGGTTCCCGCCACGCCGGCGCGTGAAAACGACACGGTGTCTTGATGGGGTTCCGAGGTGACTTGGCAAGTCATGGCCCATTGGGAACGAGCTTCCTGGATCCATTGAGTCGCCACGTCACGCGCGCGATCCAAACCCAGTGCATGTGATCGTCGTATGTGCATCGTGCTCAAGGGGAAACAGCTCCTAAAACAGCCGGCAGGCCAGACAAACGCCGGGCGGCCTCATAAAACTTGGCGAAGTCTTCGCCTTGAGCCTCAAACAATTGCTCGAAAGCGGGAACGGCGTCTTGATAACTGCCTTGCAATGCCAAGGCCGCATTGTTGGTCAACTCTGGCGAAATTCTCGGATATTGTTGCCTAAAGCGCTCCAACACCTGCGCTTTGGCCTGTCGCCGCTCGTCCACGGACAGTGTGCTTTGGTAGACCGCCCGCAAGGACTCGCGCAGGGCTTTAAGGCCTGCACGTTGAGCCGCACGTTGCGCCTCGCGTGCAGCCTCGGCCTGGAGAGGCTCGGCACGGCCCGTGACCAAGGACCAACGCTTGAGCCCCAACCGCCCCACGGCGGTGGCGAAAGATTCGTTGAAGGCCGTATCCCCGGGGATGAAAACGGCCGGATGGGCCATCTCATGAAAAATGAGTGTTGCCAAAGCGGCCTCATCCCAGAACAAAAAGGTGTCCAGCAAAGGATCCCCACCCAGCCAATCGGTTTTTCCAAGCGTGGAATAGGCGGGGACAGGGGCCACGTGCACCTCCAACCCCTGTTCGCGCAATATCCGCGCGGCGTCGCGGGCCGCCGAGAGCTCAAAGTAGCCGCGATAGGCCAAACAACCCACGACCGGATAACACCAGGTCTTGGGTTGCAAAGAAAGCTCGGGCGCTGCCACCACATTCCAAACCACGGCAGAACGGTTCAGTGTCGCGTAACGGCGATAGCTGGCGTGATCCGGGAGCTTCAATTCATCCACGGCAAAAGCGCGCAAGCGCTGCGCCAGCCGAAGTCGTTCCTTGACGGGTTCAGGCGTGGTCGGATCCGACAACCATGATTCCACCGGCCTCGCCTGAGTCACCACCTCAAGATGCCCCTGCACGGATTGCACGAGATAGATTACCGAACAGCCACCCATCCAAGACAGGAAGAACCCTAAAAAGACCCCCCAAAAGATCTTGGACAACGCGCCATGAATGGTGCGTGCCACGGATTGACGCTGAGTGAGGCCTCTCGCCTCGAAGGAGTCTGAGGTCACCCTCAAGATGCGCGGTAGACCGGCCGCACCTCGACCAGGCAGTCGTAGAACGCCGCCGCTTGCCCGATGTCAGTGACACGTTGGTGAGTCAACTCGTTCACGTTGGTGCCTTCAAGGCCAAGCTTGCGCCACCACACACCAAGTCCCACCACGACGCCAGGTCGCGCCCGCTCACTCACCTGGACCTTGCAGCGGTAGCGTCCACGGTCATTGAACACATCCACCAATTGACCATCGACCACGCGGCGGGTTTGGGCGTCTGTCGGGTGGATCTCCAGCAAGGGCTCACCCTCGATATCTCTCAGGCTCTGGACATTGACGAACGTGGAATTGAGGAAGTGCCGAGCAGGCGGCGAAATCATGGCCAGGGGGTATCTTTGAGCCAGCTCGGGCTGTGAGGATGCGCATTCGTGATTGGGCACGTGATCAGGCACCCCCAGTCCAGGGACATCTGCACGAGCCTTGCCGTGAGGCGTGGGGAACCCCCCTTCGGCAAACGGAAGTTCGGGCACATCAAATCGCAGCCAGCCCTGCGCGGACAAGGCCTCGAAATCGATGAACTCGGGCAGAAAAGCTCCGCGCGCCAAGTCCTCATCGGAGTCCAAAAAGCAAGGTTCCTCAAAGCCCATGCGCTGGGCCAAGTCACGGAAAATTTGAGTGTTCGGCCTGGACTGACCCACCGGTGCAATGGCCGGTTGGTTGATTAGCGCGTAGGTGTGACCGTAACTCTTGTGGACGTCCAAATGCTCCAGTTGGGTGGTGGCCGGCAAAACATAGTCGGCCAGATCGGCCGTGTCGGTCATGAAATGCTCCAACACCACGGTGAACAGATCTTCGCGTTGGAAGCCTTCGACCACTTTGGCAGACTCCGGCGCCACGGCCACGGGATTGCTGTTGTAAACCACCACCGCCTCCACCCTGGGTCCAAATTCTGGCGATGCAGGGCTCAGCAGGACATCTCCGACCGTGCTCATGTTCAAGATCCGCGGTCGAGGCTCGGGCATCAGGTCAGGGCGTTCGAGCCAGTGGCTGTTGACGGCCGGAGCGCCCCATCCGGACGCCGACAACAGCAGACCTCCTCCTTTGACTCGCCAGGCCCCCACCAGACAAGGCAACAAAGCCACCAATCGGGCGGCGCTGCCGCCACCGTGGACCCGTTGCATGCCGTAGTTGAGCCGGATGGCCGCACCTCGAGTGGTGCCGTAATCACGGGCCAGCCTGCGCACAACCTGCGGCACCAACCCACACACCTCAGCGGCCCGTTCAGGCGGCCATTGCAGGGCTCTTTCACGCATTGCAGGCCAGCCATCCACGTATCGATCGAGGTAGTCTTGGTCCAGCCAGTGGTGGACGATCAATTCGTGCATCAAGCCCAAGGCCAAGGCACCATCGGTACCGGGCAGCAAGGCAATGTGCTGGTGGCACTTGTCCGCAGTTTCTGTCCGTCGGGGGTCAATGCAGATCAATTTGGCCCCCGCACGCTTGGCTGCTTGGGCAAAGGTCCAGAAATGCAGATTGGAGCCAATTGAATTGCTGCCCCAGATCAGGATGAGGCGTGACTGTGCAAAGTCTTCCACGTGCATGCCCACTTTGCCACCGTAGGTGGCAGTGAGCGCCGCACCGCCTGCACTCGCACAAATGGTGCGATCCAAACGCGAAGCACCGAGCCGGTGAAAGAACCTAGCGGCCATGCTCTCGCCCTGCACCAACCCGATCGTGCCCGCATAGCTGTAAGGCATGATGGCTTGAGGGTGTTTCGCGGCAATGGCACGCAATCGCCGTGCGATGTCGTCGAGCGCCTCATCCCAAGACAGAGGCTCAAAAGTCGGCGGGCCGGGTTGCTTTTTGGGGGAAACCCGCTTCAACGGGCTCAACACCCGTTGCGGGTGGTAAGTGCGTTCGGCGTAGCGGCTGACCTTGGTACACAAGGCTCCGTGGGTGGGCGGATGGTGGGGGTCTCCCTGAATGCGCACCACGCGTCCGTCTTGTACGGTGACCTGCATGGCACAGGTGTCGGGGCAGTCATGCGGGCAGGCAGCCCGCACCATCTGCGGCAATGCAGCAATATCCATGGTCAGACTGTGCCACAGCTGCGGCAAAGATGCGAAAGAAGCCTTACGATC
>CAZCJB010000029.1:0-23578 GCA_964498795.1 uncultured Rubrivivax sp.
CCTGTGGGGCACCCAGCCAACGCCCGCCGCTGCATCGGTGTTGCCCCGACAGGTCGGCCCGTGTGGCGACCTGCTCAAAGCCAGCGCGCACCAACGCCTGGCCCACGGCATGCGATTGATCCCAGCCATGCTCCAACAGCAGCCAGCCACCGGGCGTCAGATGCTGCCCCGCGGTGCTGACGAGGGTACGAAGATCTCGCAAGCCATCAAGCCCGGGGGTGAGCGCTGAGCGCGGTTCCGCGTGCAAGTTTTCCAGGTGGGGGTCATTGGCATCTATGTAGGGGGGGTTGCTGACAATGACGTCGAAACGCTGGTCGGCCAGACCCTCCAGCCAATCACGACATGAAAACGTCACCTCCAGCCCAAGACGCTGTGCGTTGTCTTGCGCCACCCGCAAGGCGGCCGGGCTGATGTCGGTGGCCCACACCTGGCAGTGTGGCCGAGCCGCCTTCAGCGCCAGAGCGATCGCACCACTGCCCGTTCCCAAATCCAACACGGTGGCGGCACGAGGGTGTGCCCGAGGGTGAGTATCTGGAGGCAAGATCTCCAAAGCCCAATCCACCAGGGTTTCGGTGTCGGGGCGCGGGTCCAACACGTCGGGCGTGACCTTGAGCGTAAGACCATGAAACTCACGCTCACCCAACAGGTAGGCCATCGGAACCCCTTGCACGCGTTGAGTCAGCAGTTGGTCCAAGGTGGCCACTTGATCACCTGTCAACGGCTCCTCGTCGTGGGCGATCAGCCAGCTGCGGGAGCGCGCCAGTACTTTGGTCAGCAAGAGATGAGCATCCAGCCGATCCGCGCCGGCGTGCCGCGCGGTCTCCATCCATCCGGCGATCGTCATCGATGCCACCGCCCTCAAGCGCTGCCTTCCAGTGCGGCCAGCTGCTCGGCGGCCCTTGCTGCTTGCAGCGCCGCAATGACCTCGGACAAGTCGCCATCCATGATGGCGCCCAACTTGTACAAGGTGAGATTGATGCGGTGATCGGTCATTCGGCCTTGCGGAAAGTTGTAAGTGCGGATGCGATCCGAGCGATCGCCGCTGCCGATCAGACTCTTGCGTGTGGCCGCCTCTTTGGCGGCGCGTTCGCTGCGGTCTTTTTCGCGCAGTCGGGCTGCCAGCACGGCCAAGGCCTTGGCTTTGTTGCGATGTTGAGATCGGTCATCTTGGCATTCAGCCACCAGGCCTGTCGGTAAGTGGGTGACGCGAATGGCGCTGTCGGTCTTGTTGACATGCTGACCGCCAGCGCCGCTGGCGCGAAATGTGTCAATGCGCAATTCCGCTGGGTTGAGCGTGACTTCTGCGGCTTCGTCGGGCTCGGGCATGACGGCCACCGTGCAAGCACTGGTGTGAATGCGACCTTGGCTTTCGGTGGTGGGGACGCGCTGAACCCGGTGCCCGCCAGATTCGAACCGCAAGGCGCCATACACTCGGGCCCCTTCGATGCGGATCACGAGCTCTTTGTAGCCACCCAACTCCGAGGGACTCTCGCTCATGATCTCGGTGCGCCACCCTTGGCGTTCGCAGTAACGCAAATACATGCGAGCCAAATCGGCGGCAAACAAGGCGGACTCGTCGCCTCCGGTGCCTGCCCTGATTTCCAAGAAGGCCGGCCGCTCATCATCGGGATCTTTGGGCAAGAGTGCCGTTTGCAGAGAGGCCAACAACCGCTCCAGATCGGTTTGCGCTTGTGCCACTTCCTCTTGCGCCATCTTTCCCAACTCGGGATCATCGCAAAGGTCCTGGGCGCTGGACAGATCCGCTTCGCGTTGGCAATAGGTCTTGAACAGCGACACGACCTCGGACACTTCTGCCTGTTCACGCGAAATCGCCCGGTACCGCGTCATGTCAGAGACCACGGCGGTGTCAGACAGGTTGGCATCGAGCTCGGCAAGCCGCATGCTCAAGCGTTCAAGTTGTTGGCGCAAAGTCTCTTTCATGACAGATCAAGGCTCCCAGCGGTGTGCCAAAACCCCACCACGGGCGTTGGCGTGGTGGGCGTCGCTACCCCTGTTTGGAGCCGTCTGCGCAATCGCGTGCAGGCATTCCTGAGACTTTGGTCGCCCCCCGTAAAAAAAGGCGCGATACGGTGTGGGCCAACTCTTCACGTTGAGCGCCCTCCACCGAATGCAACTCGGCCAGCGTGCCGTGCAACATCTTGTGGGTGAGACCCTTGGACAGGCTCTCCAGCACTTCTTCGATCGAGGCGCCGCGAGCCAACAGCTTGCGAGCCTTGCCCAGTTCGATATCGCGCCAATCATCGGCTTGCCGATTGAGGGCTTGAATGAGCGGCACGGCCGCGCGCTGATCGAGCCAGTGCACGAAGCTCTGCACCCCAGCATCCACGATCGCTTCGGCGCGCTCTACCGCCGCTTGACGCTTCTCACCTGCGGTTTGCACCAGCGCCGACAAATCGTCCACGGTGTAGAGGTAGACATCGTTCAATGACGCCACCTCGGGCTCAATATCGCGTGGTACGGCCAGGTCCACCATGAACATGGGACGCCGTTTGCGGGCTTTGAGTGCACGCTCCACGGCACCCAGCCCGATGATGGGCAAAGCGCTGGCGGTGCAAGACACCACCGCATCAAAATCCTGCAATCGCTGAGGCAGGTCGGACAAGCGCAGCGCCTGAGCCCCGAACCGAGCGGCCAAGGTTTCTCCGCGCTCCAACGTGCGGTTGGCCACGGCCATGGCATGGGGTTGCCGTGCCGCAAAGTGCGTCGCCACGAGGTCGATCATTTCTCCGGCACCGACGAACAGCACGCGGATCCTTGTGAGGTCTTCAAACAACTGGCTGGCCAGGCGCACCGCGGCGGCGGCCATGCTCACCGAATGTGCACCGATGTCGGTGGAGGTGCGAACCTCTTTGGCCACCGAAAATGACCGCTGAAACAGCTGGTGCAAGGTGGTGCCTAACGTGCCCGCACTGTCAGCCTCGCGCACGGCCTGTTTCATCTGACCCAAAATTTGAGGCTCGCCCAGCACCATGGAGTCCAGCCCTGAGGCCACACGAAACGCGTGCCGTGCAGCCTCGCGACCTTCACGCACATACGTGTGGTGGTGCAGATGCGCCGTCTCTAAACCCGCATGGTCGGCCAGCAGACGCATGGCCGGGGGCGCCAAGTCGCTGCCGCGAGTCAAATCGGTGGCCAGGTACAACTCGGTGCGGTTGCAGGTGGACACCAACGCGGCTTCGGGGGCGGCGCCGGCCAACTTCTCACGCAGCAGGCGCAGCACCGGCGAGATTTGCTCGGGCGCAAATGCCAACTTGCCGCGCAAGTCCAACGGCGCAGTGGTGTGATTCAGTCCCAGCGTGATCACGCTCATGCCCCGATTGTAAGATCCGGCTTCCCCTTGTAAACCTGGTCTGACACTGGCGGGATCCCATGGGCGCTTTGGACCTCTTTTTTCACCTGCTGAACTTCGTGGCGCCTGCCCTGGTGACCGCTGCCCTGAGTGCGGGTGTGTGCAAGCTGATTTACAGGCGCGACCTCCAGGCGGTGTCCTGGATTCGCTTGGCCACGGGGGCGAGTCTGCCAGGTGTGGTGGTGCTGGCCCTGGGCTTGTGGTGGTTTGGACGCGACGGAAAGATGACGACCTACGGCGCCTTGGTGGTGGTGCAAGCCTTGGCGCTGGCGTGGATCGGTTGGCGACCGATCAGGACACGCACACCTCGCCGCGCAAGGAGTGGGGCAGCGCCTGAGTGATGTTCACGTCCACCAACTGTCCCACCAGCCTGCCTGCCGTGGAGGGGGCAGGAAAATTGACGATTCGATTGCATTCGGTGCGCCCCATGAGCTCTTCGGCGCTCTTTTTGGACCGACCTTCCACCAAGATGCGTTGAACCGTGCCCACGCGGGACGCTGAAATCCGCTGCACCTGGGACTCCAGCAGCGCCTGAAGGGCTTGCAGGCGCTGAAGTTTCACGCCTTGAGGCGTCTCGTCGCTGAGACTGGCCGCAGGGGTGCCCGGCCGAGGGCTGAACACAAAGCTGAAGCTGGCGTCAAACCCGACCTCTTCTACCAGGCGCATGGTGCGCAGGTGGTCCTCTTCGGTCTCCCCAGGAAATCCGACGATGAAATCGCTGGACAGGCTGATGTCGGGCCGCACGGACCGCAAGGCCCGGATGGTGCTCTTGTATTGAAGCGCGGTGTATCCACGCTTCATGGCCATGAGGATGCGGTCGCTGCCGTGTTGCACCGGCAGGTGCAGGTGGTTCACCAATTTAGGGATCTCGCCGTAGGCCTTGACGAGTCGGGATGTGAACTCGTTGGGGTGGCTGGTGGTGTAGCGAATGCGCTCAATGCCCGGGATCTCCGCCACATATTCCAGCAGCAGTGCGAAATCAGCCACTTCGCCCGAGTCAGTCATCGCACCGCGCCAGGCGTTCACGTTTTGCCCCAGCAGATTCACTTCTTTCACGCCCTGGTCGGCCAGCCCGGCCACCTCGGTCAACACATCGTCGAGGGGGCGGCTCACTTCCTCCCCGCGGGTGTAAGGCACGACGCAATAGGAGCAGTACTTGGAGCAGCCCTCCATGATGGACACAAAGGCGCTGGCGCCTTCGACGCGGGCGGGAGGCAGGTGGTCAAACTTCTCGATCTCTGGGAAGCTGATATCGACCTGAGGCTTGCGTTGACGCTGGCGCTCCTCGATCATTTGAGGCAAGCGGTGCAAGGTTTGAGGTCCAAACACCAAGTCCACATAAGGCGCGCGTTCCACGATGGCCGCCCCCTCTTGGCTGGCCACGCAGCCGCCCACGCCAATGAGCACGCCCTTTTTCTTGAGATGCTTCACGCGTCCCAAGTCACTGAAGACCTTTTCTTGGGCCTTTTCGCGCACCGAGCAGGTGTTGAAGAGGATGAGGTCGGCCTCTTCCGGGTCTTGGGTGGCTTCATAACCACCTGCGTCACGAAGGACGTCGACCATCTTGTCGGAGTCGTACTCGTTCATCTGGCACCCGAAGGTGCGCACGAACACTTTACGGTGAGCGCTCAAGATCAGCTCCTTGCGGCGGGATTGGGGTAGAACCAGAGGCCGCAAAGCCCCTCAGGGCCGGAACCTTTTGGGGCTTTGGATGAAATTTGGTGGCGCTTCAGGGATTCGAACCCCGGACCTGCGGATTATGATTCCGTCGCTCTAACCGGCTGAGCTAAAGCGCCATGGAACCCGAGATTATATCGGTTGCCGATGGGTTTGGCTCAACCCGCGGGGCCATCCACATCATGTTCAGCTTTTTCAAAAAACGCACTCCCGAAGCCAAGCTGCCCGAAGCCGCCGCGCCGCAGCGGCCCGCCGCCGCCGTCTCGCAAGCAGACGATGCTCCCATGGCCGCCGAGCGCCGTGGCTGGCTGGACCGTTTGCGCGCAGGCCTGCGCAAGACGGGTTCCAGCATTGCCGAGGTGTTCACGGGCACGCGCATTGATGAGGGGCTGTACGAAGAGTTGGAGACGGCCTTGTTGCTGGCTGACACGGGCGTGTCAGCAACTGCCCACCTGTTGAACGATCTCCAGGCACGCGTGAAGGCGCAGCAGGCCCGTGAACCTGCACAGGTCAAGGCCCTCTTGGTGGACGCCCTGGCCGACCTTTTGACCCCCTTGCAGCGTCCGCTCGAAATCGGGTCAGCCTCCCCCACGGTGATGATGGTGGTCGGCGTCAACGGGGCGGGCAAAACCACCAGCATTGGCAAGCTCACGCACCACTTGGCTGATGGAGGGATGAAGGTGCTGCTTGCGGCGGCCGACACCTTCCGTGCAGCGGCGCGTGAGCAACTGGCCGTGTGGGGTGACCGCAACCAGGTCGACATCGTCAGCCAACAAGGGGGCGACCCCGCTGCCGTGAGTTTTGATGCCGTCAGTGCGGGCCGCGCGCGTGGGTGCGACGTGGTCATCGCCGACACGGCCGGACGCTTGCCCACACAAACGCACCTGATGGAAGAGCTCAAGAAAATTCGGCGCACCATCGCCAAAGCTCAAGACGGCGCGCCCCACGAAGTGTTGCTGGTGGTCGACGGCAACACCGGTCAGAACGCGTTGGCACAGGTCAAGGCTTTCGATGCCGCGGTGCAGCTCACGGGGTTGATCGTGACCAAGCTCGATGGCACGGCCAAGGGCGGCGTGCTCGCAGCCATTGCGCGCTGGTGTGCGGAGTCGCGCCGCCCCGTGGCGGTGTACTTCATCGGCGTGGGCGAAAAGCTCGAAGACTTGCAGACCTTTGACGCCCGCGAATTCGCGCAGGCCTTGATCCAATAGGCGGCCGAGTCCGAGAGATCAGCGCGGCATGCCGGGCATGCCGCCCATGCCACCCATCCCACCCATGCGCTTTAGCATCTTCATCAGGCCACCGCCCCGCATCTTTTTCATCATGGTTTGCATCTGCTCAAACTGATTGAGCAGGCGGTTCACTTCTTGCACCGGCACGCCGGCGCCTGCCGCGATGCGGCGTTTGCGAGAGGCCTTGATCAAGTCAGGTTTGCGGCGCTCCAGCGGCGTCATGGCGCAGATGATGCCCTCCATGCGTCGCACATCGCGCTCGGCACGGTCCATATCGGCGCCCGACGCCTTGGCAGCGAGTTGGGTCGGCAACTTGTCCACCAATTGTGAAAGCCCGCCCATCTTCTTCATCTGAGAAATCTGGGACAAAAAGTCATTGAGGTCAAAGCCGTCGCCGCTGCGGACTTTGTCGGCGAGCTTTTGAGCGGACGCCAGATCCACGCCTTTGGTGACTTCCTCGACCAGGGCCACGATGTCACCCATGCCGAGCACGCGCCCGGCATGCCTGTCGGCATCGAAGGCCTCCAGCCCGTCAATCTTCTCGGAGACACCCGCGAATTTGATGGGCACACCCGTGATTTGTCGCACCGACAGCGCGGCGCCTCCGCGAGAGTCGCCGTCGAGCTTGGTCAGCACCACCCCAGTCAGGGGCAGTGCTTCACTGAAGGCTTTGGCGGTGTTGATGGCATCCTGGCCTTGCATGGCATCCACCACGAACAAGGTCTCACTGGGCTTGAGTTGCGCGTGCAGCTGTGCAATCTCGGCCATCATGGTCTCGTCGATGGCCAACCGACCCGCCGTGTCCACCAGCAGCACGTCAAAGTAATGACGGCGCGCATGGTCCAGCGCCGCCTGGGCGATGTCAGCGGGTTTCTGATCGGGCGTGCTAGGGAACCACTCGGCTCCCGCCTGCGCGGTCACGGTCTTGAGCTGCTCGATCGCGGCGGGTCGATAGACGTCAGCGGACACGGTGAGCACCTTCTTGCGGCGCTTTTCGATGAGGTGTTTGGCCAGCTTGGCGGTGGTGGTGGTTTTGCCAGCCCCTTGCAAACCGGCCATCAGCACCACCGCCGGGGGCTGAGTGGCCAGATTGATGTCAGACACCGTGCTCTTGAGCTCACCGTGGTCATCCACCTCGCCCATCGTGCGGGCGAGTTCCTTGTGGACGATGCCCACCAGGGCCTGGCCGGGGTTGAGCGAGCCCACCACCTCCTGGCCCAAGGCTTTGTCTTTGACCCGTGCGATGAAATCGCGCACCACCGGCAACGCCACATCGGCTTCGAGCAGGGCCATGCGCACTTCGCGCAGCATGTCTTGGACATTGCTTTCGGTGATGCGCGCCTGGCCGCGCATCGTCTTGACGAGGTGCGAGAGGCGATCGGTGAGAGAGGAGGCCATGGCCGATAGGGCGGTTAGACCTCACCATCAACCCCATGGTTGGATCAAGGTCCGCCGCGAAAGTACACTGTTCGGATGATTCTATCTTCCAGTGTCTCTACCACCACTGCGTTGGCATTGGCCGGACTGGCCCTATTGGCCTATGGGCTGGCCGCGCTGTTTCCCGGCCGCTCGGCTGACCTGGCGCATGCCTCGGGCGGGTCGACGGTGCGCTTGCCTGCCTTGGCCTTGGCGGTTGGCGTGGTGGCACACACCTTGTGGCTGATGCTGGACATCGGGTCGGTGGGCTCTGAACGAACTGGCGTGCGCCTGGGCTTTGCGCCGGTGGCGTCTTTGACGATGTGCCTGACGCTGATCGTCCACACCATTGAAAGTCGTTTCGTCCAACTGCCCTCGGTGCGTCGAGCGCTGGGGTGGGCCGGTGCCCTGTCGGTCGCTCTGGCGGTGGCCTTCCCTGGAGAGGTGCGCACGCTGGGGTCGCCTTGGGCCCCCGTGCATTGGTTGCTGGGAGTGGCCGCTTATGGCCTGTTCGGTGTGGCGGTTTTGCACGCCATGTTGTTGGATGGTGCCGACCGAAGATTGCGCTTGCGCAAAGGTCCACCTCACGGCATCCAAGGCTTGCCGCTGCTGCAGTTGGAGCGCTTGACCTACCTGTTCGTGCAAGCGGGGTTCTTGGTGTTGACGGCTGCCATCGTGCTGGGAATTGTCACGGCTCCACGTTGGCGGTGGGATCACAAGACGGTGCTTTCCTTGCTCGGTTGGAGTATTTTCGCGGCGCTCTTGTTGGGCCGTCATGTGCGCGGTTGGCGAGGGCGTCAAGCCACTCGATGGCTTTATGCGGGAACCTTGGTGCTGTTGTTGGCCTACGTCGGCTCCCGCTTTGTGATGGAAGTGTTGCTTGGACGCAGCGCGGCCTGAGGACCCCATGAAAATTGTTTTGGTGGCTCTGGTGGTGGCCTTGGGGGTGTGGATGTTGTTGACGCGTTCGCGACCTTCGCGTCCCCCGCGCCGTGAATCCGAGCCTCGTCCTGGCCAGACGTCTGAGGAGTCTGTGTCGGCCCAAGAGGTCGCCGCCTGTGCCCACTGCGGGCTGCATGTGCCCAAGGGTGAGGCATTTTGGCAAGGGCCGCGCGCCTACTGCAGCGAGGATCATCGCCGACGCGGTTCGGAGAATTGAAGGCAATCCGGGAAGACCCCATCCAAACACTATCCCTAGTGGCTTGAATGGGCTCCTTCCCCCATATATAGTGTGGGCTGCGCCAATTCGCTGGGCACCCTTTAAATCCGCCTGCTTCTCAGGCGCGACCGTTTCAAGCTCGCCCACTGGGTTTATTTTTATAGTCATCGACATTTCCAGAATCAGTCTCTCAAGGGGAATCCATGCAGACAGTTACGCTCTCGGGACAGGAAATCATTCAGGCGCCGCCGCTGTCCCAAGGTGCGATGCCCAACGCCGTGTCGGCGTATGCGGCCTACCAGATCATTCGCCGCAACGGAGCGGTGGTGTCCTTCGAACCCAACAAGATTGCCGTCGCGCTCATGAAGGCCTTTTTGGCGGTGCACGGCACCCAAGGCGCGGCTTCAGCCAGCGTGCGAGAAACCGTGGACCGTCTCACCGAGGTGGTGGTGCGTGGGTTGCTGCGTTCGCGCCCGGGTGGGGGCACGTTCCACATTGAGGACGTGCAAGACCAGGTTGAGTTGGGTCTCATGCGAGGCGGTCACCACGAGGTGGCTCGCGCCTATGTGTTGTATCGCGACCGGCGCGCGCAAGAGCGAGCACGCCAGCAAGTGGCCCAACCTGTGGCCGTGGCCTCGGATCTTCATGTCACCGATCGGGGGCAGCGCGTGCCGCTCAACCTGGCGGACCTGCAGGCCCTCTTTGAGGCCGCCTGCGAAGGTTTGGGCGACGACGTCAAGGCCGATCCCATCATGGCTGAGACGCGGCGCAATCTGTACGATGGGGTACCTCTCGAAGAGGTCTACAAGGCCTCCATCCTGGCGGCCCGAACCCTGATCGAAAAAGAACCGGCCTATACGCGGGCCACGGCACGGTTGCTCATGCACACCATCCGCCGCGAAATTCTGGGAGCCGACGCCAACCTGTCTGACATGGCAGCGGCCTATGCCGGCTACTTCCCCAATTTCATCCGTCAAGGCGTCGAGGCCGAGCTGCTCGACGACAAGCTTCAGCAGTTCGACCTCGCCCGCTTGGGCGCCGCACTCAAGCCTGAGCGCGATCTGCAGTTCGACTACCTCGGTTTGCAGACCCTGTACGACCGCTATTTCCTGCACATCGAAGACCACCGCATCGAGATGCCGCAGGCTTTCTTCATGCGTGTGGCCATGGGTTTGTCCCTCAACGAGCTCGATCGTGAGGCCCGAGCCATCGAATTTTACGAAGTGCTGTCCTCGTTTGACTTCATGTCCAGCACGCCGACCTTGTTCAATTCGGGCACCCGGCGCTCTCAGCTGTCGAGCTGCTATCTCACCACGGTGGCCGACGATTTGGACGGTATCTACGAGGCGCTTAAAGAAAATGCCCTGTTGTCCAAGTTCGCGGGCGGGCTCGGCAACGACTGGACCCGCGTTCGCGCCCTGGGCTCCTATATCAAGGGTACCAATGGCAAGAGCCAGGGCGTCGTGCCCTTCCTCAAGGTGGTCAACGACACGGCGGTGGCGGTCAACCAAGGGGGCAAGCGCAAGGGTGCCGTCTGTGCCTACTTGGAAACCTGGCACCTGGACATCGAAGAATTTCTCGAATTGCGCAAGAACACCGGAGACGACCGTCGTCGCACGCACGACATGAACACGGCCAATTGGATTCCTGACCTGTTCATGCGTCGGGTGATCGAAGGCGGCGATTGGACCCTGTTTTCTCCCTCCACCTGCCCGGACCTGCATGATTTGTTCGGTCAGGCCTTTGAAAAGGCGTACACCGCTTACGAGGCCAAGGCGGATCGCGGCGAAATCAAGCTCTTCAAACGCATGCCGGCCAAAGACCTGTGGCGCAAGATGCTCTCCATGCTGTTCGAGACGGGCCATCCTTGGATCACGTTCAAAGATGCCTGCAATGTGCGCAGCCCGCAAAATCACGCCGGGGTGGTGCACTCGAGCAATCTGTGCACCGAGATCACGCTCAACACCAACGATCAGGAAATCGCGGTGTGCAATCTGGGCTCGGTCAATCTGGCCCAGCACCTCAAGGATGGTCAAATCGACCAAGCCAAATTGAAGAAGACGGTGTCGACGGCCATGCGCATGCTCGACAACGTGATCGACATCAACTACTACGCGGTCAAGAAGGCACGCGACTCCAATCTGCGCCATCGCCCCGTGGGCCTGGGGCTGATGGGATTCCAAGACTGCCTATATCAGTTGCGACTGCCCTACGCCAGCCAACAGGCGGTGGAATTCGCCGATCGCTCCATGGAGGCGCTCTGCTTCTACGCCTATTGGGCCTCCACCGAACTCGCCCAAGAGCGAGGTCGTTACTCGAGCTACCGTGGTTCCTTGTGGGATCGGGGCATCCTGCCGTTCGATTCGCTCGACCTCTTGGCTCAAGAGCGTGGCGGCTATGTGGAGGTGGATCGTTCTGCCTCCTTGCCATGGGACCAGTTGCGTCAGCGCATTTCTGAGCACGGGATGCGCAACTCCAATTGCGTCGCTATTGCGCCCACCGCCACCATCTCCAACATCATCGGCGTGGATGCGTCTATCGAGCCTTGCTTTGGCAATATCTCGGTCAAGTCCAACTTGTCGGGTGAGTTCACCGTGGTCAACGAGTACCTGGTACGCGATCTCAAGCGCTTGGGTCTGTGGGACAACGTGATGGTGTCAGACCTCAAGCACTTTGACGGTTCCTTGCGTCGCATCGATCGCGTGCCTGAAGAGCTCAAACTGCTCTATGCCACCGCCTTCGAAGTCGAGCCAGCTTGGTTGGTGGAGGCTGCCGCGCGTCGACAAAAGTGGATTGATCAAGCGCAGTCGCTCAATATTTATATGGCGGGCGCTTCAGGCAAGAGGCTCGATGAAACCTATAAGCTGGCTTGGTTGCGGGGTCTCAAGACCACCTACTATTTACGCACCATGGGCGCGACGCACGCCGAGAAGTCCACCGTCAATGCAGGCTCGCTCAACGCGGTGCCTTCCAGTGGTGGTGTGAGCGGAGGTACTGCTGCGCTATCGGCCCTCGATGCCGCAGCAGCCAAGGCGCAAGAGCAAATGGGCAACACGCCTGGCAGCGACATCAAGTTCTGCTCCATCGACAATCCGGATTGCGAAGCTTGTCAGTGAAGGGCTTGGCATCGCGTCTCAGTCGTTCACGCGCTCTTTGATGAGCGCATGGGCCGACATCAGGCGATGCTTCGCTACAACATTACATATGCTCCAAAGTCAACAAGTGCTTGGTAGTTTCGGCACAACACTCTCATAATTCAACGTCACGGGACGATACGCATGCTGGCCTGGGAAGACGACTCCCCTCAATCCTCTGTTAAATCTGTCATCGGTGGTACAGGTCCTGCACCGGTAGAGCCGTTGATGCCCTCGTTGTCCCTGGCGCAAGCCGCGGCCTACGCGGCTCCTGCGTCGGTGCCTCAGGCCACCAAGGCTTCATCGGGCGCTGAGCGTCGGGTCAATGTCGCCGACAAGCGCATCATCAACGGCCAGACCGATGTCAATCAATTGGTGCCGTTCAAGTACAAGTGGGCTTGGGAAAAGTACTTGGCGACTTGTGCCAACCACTGGATGCCGCAAGAGATCAACATGTCGCGTGACATCGCGACCTGGAAAGATCCCAATGGTTTGACCGAAGACGAGCGCCGCATCGTCAAGCGCAACCTCGGCTTCTTTGTCACGGCTGACTCTTTGGCCGCCAACAACATCACGCTGGGCACCTACCGCCACGTCACGGCCCCTGAGTGCCGCCAGTTCTTGTTGCGGCAGGCTTTCGAAGAAGCCATTCACACCCACGCCTACCAATACATCGTGGAGTCGCTGGGGCTCGATGAGAGCGAAATCTTCAACGCCTATCACGAGGTTCAGTCCATCCGTGACAAAGACGAGTTCTTGATCCCATTCATCGATGCGATCATGAACCCCTTGTTCAAGACGGGTACGCCAGAAGCCGATCAAACCCTGCTCAAGAGCTTGATCGTGTTTGCCTGCCTGATGGAAGGTTTGTTCTTCTATGTCGGCTTCACGCAGATCTTGGCGCTGGGCCGTCAAAACAAGATGACCGGTGCTGCCGAGCAGTACCAGTACATCTTGCGTGATGAATCGATGCACTGCAATTTCGGCATCGACCTGATCAACGCCATCAAACTTGAGAACCCCCACCTGTGGACGCCAGAGTTTCGCGCCGAGATCAAGGGGCTGTTCATGAAGGCGGTGGATTTGGAGTATCGATACGCCGAAGACACCATGCCGCGCGGCGTGCTGGGCCTGAACGCATCCATGTTCAAAGGTTATCTGCGCTACATCGCCAATCGGCGCGCCACGCAAATAGGACTGGACGCATTGTTCCCGAACGAAGAGAATCCGTTCCCGTGGATGAGCGAGATGATCGATCTCAAGAAAGAACGCAACTTCTTTGAGACGCGTGTCATCGAGTATCAAACCGGTGGCGCTCTGTCTTGGGATTGAGAATCAACGACATGAGTTTCGAATTGCTGACTGCGATGCACTGCCGCCAGAAGTGGTGCGCCGGTCTGCGACCCCATTCATCGGACTGGAAAAAATTCCAGACGGTGAATCGCCGCGCTGAACCATAACGATGGCGCGGTGCTCTTTGCAACTTGATCAAGGAGATTGATATGGCAACTGCGAAGAAGGCTGCGGCCAAGAAGCCCGCTGCTAAGAAGGCCGCTCCGGCCAAGAAGGCCGCTGCGAAGAAGCCGGCCGCCAAGAAGGCTGCAGCGAAGAAGCCTGCTGCCAAGAAGGCTGCGGCCAAGAAGCCTGCTGCCAAGAAGGCTGCGGCCAAGAAGCCTGCTGCCAAGAAGGCTGCGGCCAAGAAGCCGGCCGCTAAGAAGGCTGCTGCCAAGAAGCCTGCCAAGAAGGCTGCTGCCAAGAAGCCTGCTGCCAAGAAGCCTGCCAAGAAGGCTGCGAAAAAGGCCGCCAAAAAGCCTGCTGCAAAGGCCCCGGCTGCCCCTGCTGCCCCTGCGGCAAAGACCGCATTGAGCCCGGCTGCGGCTTGGCCCTTCCCCACGGGCAACAAGCCGTAAGGCCTGAAGCTCGATCAAAAGCCCGGTGGTTTCACCGGGCTTTTTTTTAGACTCCCAGGGCTTGCCGATCGATCAGATGGTTTTGTCCACCCTGGCAAGCGATCTTGAGCGCGCCCACCCGATTGGCCAGTTCCACACTGCGCACCAGGCCCCATCCACGTTCCAGACCGAAAAGCACGGCACCGCGGAAGGCATCGCCGCAACCGGTCGGATCAACCACTTGCGTGGCTTGCACGCCAGGCACATGATGCCGCTGGCCCTGTATCCACACATCGCACCCTTGTCCGCCCAGCGTCACGATCACCCCTTGCAAGTGCGGTTCACGAGAGAGCGATTCCAAGCTGTAGCCTGTGCGATCACACAGCATCCGACCTTCGTAGTCGTTTACCGCCACCCAAGTGGCCCGATCCATCATGGCTTTCAATTCGGGCCCATCAAACATGGGTAGACCCTGGCCCGGATCGAAGATGAAGGGGATCTTGGCTTGCGCCAATTGGTGGGCATGGGTCCACATGGCGTCACGTGAATCTGGCGCCACGATCGCGATGGCCAAATCGTCCCTCGCGGGGACCTCGATTTTGCCGGCCTCCTGCATCGCACCGGGGTGGAAGGCACTGATCTGATTGTTGTCGGTGTCGGTGATGATGATGGCTTGAGCCGTGTATTGATCTGGCACGGTCACGACATGGCGCGTGTCCACGCCCCAATCGCGGATTCGCGACAGGTAATCGGCTCCATCGGAACCCAAGGCCGCCAAGATCACCGGGGATCCACCCAGCAAGTGATGGGTGTAGGCGATGTTGCCGGCACAGCCACCAAATTCACGACGCAAATCGGGCACCAGAAACGACACATTGAGAATGTGCAGTTGGTCGGGCAAGATTTGCTGGCCAAATCGGCCGGGAAATGTGGTGATGGTGTCAAAGGCCAGAGAACCGCAAATCAACGCGGACATGTTTGCTCCAAGAGTTATTCGTGAGGGGGCGCTGCGAGGGGGGATGTTGTAGTCCGAACGCCGGTCATCAAGATCCAGCCCTCTTCCTGGTCCTGCACCTGCAGTGAGATCCAGGGCGCGTAGGCGGCTTTCAATTCATCGGCTTGACGAGCCAGGATACCGGCCAACACCAAGTGACCGCTCGGGGCCACATGGCCGCACAGCAGCGGCGCCAGCACCTTGAGCGGTGTGGCCAAGATGTTCGCCAGGACCAGGGGATAGGTCCCGCTCGCCAAGTCGGGCAACCCTGTGCGCAGTGACACGCCGTTGGCGATCGCGTTGGCTCGGGTGGACTCCACCGCAGCAGGATCGATGTCGACCGCCTCGATGTGATGTGCACCGAAAAGACCCGACGCGATGGCCAAGATCCCTGAGCCACAACCGTAGTCCAGGACCCGAGTCCACGGCGCTTGTTGGCTGGCGTGGAGCGCCAGCCATCGCAAGCACATTCGCGTCGTGGGGTGAGTGCCTGTGCCAAATGCGAGCCCGGGGTCGAGCCGAATGATCTGTTGCGCGGCGGCCGGCGGTTCATGCCAGGTGGGGACGATCCAAAATTGGGGCGTGATCTCCACCGGCGCAAACTGTGATTGGGTGAGCCGAACCCAGTCTTCGTCGGGCACGGTCTGCATGGCCATCAGGTGCAGCCGGTCGGCCCAGGGCTGGGCGAGCAGCAGGGTGGCCGCGTCCGTGGCCTGCGCCTCGGTCTCGAACAACACCGTCAACGAGGACCGATGCCAGCTCTCGCGAGGTGTGGGCATCCCAGGCTCGCCAAACAAGGCGTGCTCCTGGGGTCCATCGGCATCGGCATCTTCCACCGACACTGACAGCGCGTCCAACTCCTCCATCAGGGCGTCGCTGACCCCTTCGACGAGGTCTTCGGGGGCGCGCAACACGAGCTCGATCATGAGGGCCGCAAAATCTGTCAGGCTGGTAGAGCTTACCGCTTGTGCTGGCCCAGCCAGCCTTCGAGGTAGTGAATGTTGGTGCCGCCCTTCATGAAGTGAGAGTCGACCATCAACTCTCGGTGCAAGGGAATGTTGGTTTGGATGCCTTCCACCACGGTCTCAGACAACGCACTGCTCATGCGGGCGAGAGCTTGCTCTCGGGTGTCGGCGTGCACGATCACCTTGCCGATCATGGAGTCATAGTTCGGCGGTACGGCGTAGTTTGTGTACACATGCGAATCCACTCTGACACCCGGTCCGCCCGGGGGGTGCCACATGGCGATGCGTCCAGGAGAAGGCACAAAGGTATAGGGGTGCTCCGCATTGATACGGCATTCGATGGCGTGCCCCTTCAATTGCACGTTGCGTTGGCTGATGGGCAGTTTCTCACCCGCCGCGACGCGGATTTGCATTTGCACAATGTCAATGCCTGTTACCAGTTCGGTCACGGGATGCTCGACCTGGACCCGCGTGTTCATCTCAATGAAATAAAACTCCCCGTTTTCAAAGAGGAATTCAAAGGTGCCTGCCCCGCGGTAGCCGATCTTTTTGCAAGCAGCGGCGCAGCGGTCTCCCACCTTTTCAATCAGCCTTCGCGCGATGCCGGGTGCTGGCGCTTCTTCAATGATTTTCTGATGGCGTCGTTGCATGGAGCAATCACGCTCACCGAGCCAGAGTGCATTGCGGTGCGTGTCCGCCAAGACCTGGATCTCGATGTGACGCGGGTTCTCCAGGAACTTCTCCATGTACACGGCAGGATTGCCGAAGGCAGCACCCGCCTCGGCCCGCGTGGTCTGCACGGCAGAAACCAAGGCGGCTTCCGTGTGTACGATGCGCATGCCTCGCCCGCCGCCGCCACCCGCGGCTTTGATGATCACGGGGTAGCCGATGTCACGGGCGATCCGGATGATCTCTTTGGGGTTGTCAGGTAGGGCGCCTTCGGAGCCAGGCACGCAGGGCACGCCGGCTTTGATCATGGCTAGCTTGGCAGACACCTTGTCGCCCATCATTCGGATGGACTCGGGGGTGGGGCCGATGAACACAAAGCCGCTTTTTTCCACGCGCTCGGCGAAGTCTGCGTTCTCACTGAGAAAGCCGTACCCGGGGTGGATGGCTTCGGCGTCCGTGACCTCGGCCGCTGCGATGATGGCAGGCATGCTCAGATAACTGTGCGCCGACGCGGCGGGTCCGATGCAAACCGCCTCGTCAGCCAGCTTGACGTACTTGGCCTCGCGGTCGGCTTCCGAATACACGATGACCGCACGGATGCCCATCTCTCGACAGGCTCGCTGAATTCGCAGGGCAATTTCGCCGCGATTGGCGATGAGGATCTTTTTGAACATCGTCAGGTCTTCATTCGACGATGAACAGAGGCTGACCGAATTCCACCGCCTGCCCGTTTTCACACAGGACCTTGACGATGGTGCCCGACACGTCGGACTCGATCTCATTCATGATCTTCATGGCTTCGATGATGCACACCGCGTCACCTTCCTTGACCACTTGACCCACATCCGCAAAGGGCTTGGCGCCCGGGCTGGCGGCGCGATAGAAGGTGCCGACCATGGGAGACTTGATGACCTGGCCGGCAGGTTCCTGAGCCGCTTCGCCGCCCATCGAGGGGTGTGCCGGGTGCAGGGGTGCGGCGGTGGTAGGTACCGAGGGCATGGTCGCAGGTACCGGGGTGGGCGCCATGAACATTGGCGATGTCGGCGCCAAACCGACGGCACTCGGCGCCGCCTTGACGATACGCACCTTGCCCTCTTCTTCGGTGATCTCGAGTTCTGAGATGTTGGATTCTGAGACCAGGTCGATCAAGGTCTTGAGTTTGCGAAGGTCCATGGAGCTCCTCGTCGTCGAAAGTGATGGGCCCGTTCTTGAGAAGGGCGCGGAACTGATGTGGCGGGTGGGGCGTTTCGATGGCTCAGCGGATCGGCTTCTCAGCGTCCCAATTCAAGGGACGCTCGTCGCTGAAGTGCGAAGCTCAAAGCAGCCCGATAGCCTTGGGCGCCGAGGCCACAGATGACGCCCATGGCCAAATCAGACAGATAAGAATGGTGCCGAAACGGTTCGCGTGCGTGGACGTTGCTCAGGTGAACTTCCATAAATGGCAGGGCCACACCGGCCAAGGCGTCGCGCAGTGCCACGCTGGTGTGCGTGAGTCCGCCAGGATTGATGATGATGAATTCCGTTCCATCGGTGCGGGCCGCGTGGATCCGATCGATGAGGCCACCCTCGTGGTTGGATTGCAGAAATTGCAGCCTGATGCCAGCATCTGAGGCTATTTTCTCGAGATCTGCATTGATTTCGGCCAAAGTGGTTCGGCCATAAACCTCGGGTTCGCGGGTGCCCAACAAATTGAGGTTGGGACCATGAAGCACAAGAATACTCATGGAGGGGCTGCTCAGGCAAGCAGGCCATAGTGCCAAGAACCCACACTTTACGCCAAAAGCGACCAGATATCAGCAATTGACTCTAAATTGACAGCGATTTGTCGCGCTGTGGGATTTGGCGGCGCTCAGGTCGATGCGGCCCAACGTTCCAGTTCTTCTCGGTTCGTGGCGCCCAATTTGCGCTGAGAGATGATCCCCTTTGCATTCAGCACCACAGTAAAGGGCAGTGCGCCCGAGGTGTTGCCCAGGCTGCGGCTGAGTTCGGTGCCTTCCAATCCGGCCAGTCCAATGGGAAAAGTCAGCGGCATGCGCGCAAGAAATTCCCGCACGGCGGTGGGTCCGTCCACCGCAACGCCGACCACCTGCCAGCCTTGGGCCTGGTGCTGC
The DNA here is from genome assembly GCA_964498795.1 of uncultured Rubrivivax sp. Taxonomy (GTDB): domain Bacteria; phylum Pseudomonadota; class Gammaproteobacteria; order Burkholderiales; family Burkholderiaceae_C; genus Rubrivivax. Next base: position 18,614 of record CAZCJB010000029.1, read on the forward strand.
CGGTGGAAATGTTCAATATCTGGCAGCTCCCGGATGCAGGGCGGGCACCAGGTGGCCCAAAAATTGAGCAGCAAGGGGCGTCCTCTCAAGTCAGCGAGTGCCAACTCTCCCCCTTGAGGTTGCGCGAGGCGGATCGTCCAAAGGTCTTCGGGAGGGCGGTCACCGGGAGTCTCCACGGTGAGCTTCTTCCCGCTCCACCAAAAGCCCAACCCGGCCGCTGCCACACCGGCTGCACCCAGTCCCAAGCTTTGCCGACGGTTCATGGCGAGTCCCCTTTCAACACCTCGGTCAGGCGCGCAAGGTCGCCACGCCAGCTGCGGCCCCGCGAATCGGGCTTCAGTGCCCCTCGCAGATCATCGAAGTCGTGAACCACCAGGTGCAAGGGTACCGTTTGTTGCCAGGCGGCACAAGGCACCGAAAGGGTCAGAACATCCAGCGATGAACCTGCATGCGAGCTGGGCCACGAATCGACGTCATAGCGCACCCCTTGATTCAACAACTCAATCTCCACCGACTTGGGATCATCGCAGTACAGGTCCAAGATCACGGCTGACAACCGAGTGGCAGTGCCTCGCCAGACGGCACCTCCTACATGGGGCCGAAATCCCTGCAGCCGCTCCATCCACAGTTTGGCGATATACCTCAAGACGCGGAGCTCTTCGGGTTGGGACTCCGCACAGAACAGGTCCAGATAGTCGCGAACTTCGTCTTCGATGGCCTCATGGCTGGGCCATGCAGCGCGGGTCGTGCCACGGCGCCCCAGTGTCTTGGCGGCCTTGCGCTTGGCGGACTCATACTCCATGCCCGACTCGACAATCAGACGGGCCGCTTCACGAGCGATCCAGCCCGTGGCATCGTGGTCGTCGATCAAGGTGTCTCGCATGGGGGCTCAGGGCAGCTCCACGCCGCCCATGCGGGCCACGATGGATTGCGTGCGTTGCTGCAAGTACTCCGATTGTGGGCGCTTCTCAAACCGCTTCGGCGCAGGGAGCATCACCGCCAGTCGAGCCGCTGCCGGCGCACTGAGCTGCGAGGCATCCACACGAAAGTAATGCTGAGCGGCTGCCTGTGCCCCGAACACCCCCTCGCCCCACTCGACGCCATTGAGGTAGCACTCCAAGATCCTCTGCTTGCTCAGCAGCGCTTCGAGCATCCAGGTGAGCACCAGTTCTTGCCCCTTGCGCACCACCGTGCGCTCGCCTGAAAGGAATAAGTTTTTGGCCAGTTGCTGGGTGATGGTGGACCCACCCACCACTTTGGGTTCGACCTTCTTGCCAGATCCACCCGGTCTGGCCCGCTGCGCCCGCGCCTCGGCGGCTTGGTTACGCTCCCAGGCCTTTTCGATCGCATCCCACTCCACGCCTGAATGGTCCACGAACGCTGCATCTTCGCTGGCCAGCACGGCCCGTTTGAGCGGCACAGCGATTCGGTCGTAGGGCACCCAGTCTTGGCGCCATCGCAGCTCATGGGTTTGAGTCACCAAGCGCCAGGCTTCGCTGCGTTGAAACGCGGTCGAGCTCGGGTCGATGGCCCCCATGAGCGCGACGCGCAAGAAGAAGTAGGCTTGCAAGGACAGCGCCACCAGCGTGCACAACCCCACGATGCGCAACAGGTGACGTGAGCGGCTCTTCATGGTGCCGCGGGTCGGTGGGGTGAGGCCGGGGGTGCGGCGTCCACGTCAGACCCTTCTGCCAGATCGATGGCCAGGGCAATCGGGCCTGCCGCAGATTCGCTCTGGCCCTCATCCGCCGTGTCTGAAGACTCCTCCTCGGCTGTCAAGCCCGAGGAGGCGGCTTGCAGCTGAGCGACGAGCGATGCATAGGCATCCAGCGTCATGAGGTCTGTGCCCGACATGCGCACCCGAACGCGCGCGCCACGTGCCAAGCCTTCCGTGCCAGCAGCGGCCAACACAAGAGGAATCTCATCGGCGCGGACCCATCCGGGCTTGATCACCACCCCATCCACCTCCTGCACGCCTTGCTGTTGCAGCCAGCGCAAGGTCCAATACCGCTCAATTCCGCGCTGGAAGTCGTTGTAGGCGCTGTAGGCCGCATCGAAGTTGGAAATGATGGCAAAGAGCGTGGCATCTTTGGGCTTGAACGGCGCGGCCAGTGCAGCCATGCGGCCATGACGGACACAACTGATGAGCTGCCACTGGTTGACCAAGTCGACATAGCGACGCAGCGGAGAGGTGGCCCACACATATTGCGCCACGCCCATGCCTGCATGCGGCGCAGGCTTGGTCCCCATGCGCACCTTCACACCCGGCGCCAGGCTGGCTTGACTGCGGTAGATGCCCGGCACGCCCAGTTGCGCCAACCAGCCCCCCCAGGTGCTGTTGGCCAAGATCATGGCTTCAGCCACGATGAGGTCCAAGGGCTCGCCGCGCTGGCGCGGGACGATCTGCACGGCCTCATGGCCCTGGGGTTCTGCCTCGCAGTCTTGCAGGCGGAATGTGAAATCTGGGCGATTGAAGGTCTCGGGCTTGCCCCTGACGGCTTCGCGGGACATCTTGAGATGCTGGGCCAGGCGAAAGGCAAAGGCCAGCTCTGCGGCATGAGGGTAATCGGCCTCGGATTGTCCGGTGAGGCTGTGGGCACTCACCCGCGCATCGAGTTCATCGTGACGCAAGTTGGACACGATGGGGACCCGCTCCAAGCGGGTTTGCACGTCCTTTTGCTCGAGCGTGGCCTCATCGAGGGTCACGTAGAGGCTGACCGCAGGGCAGGGGCGGCCAGCCATCAAGGTGTAGGCTTGCACCACCTCATCAGGCAGCATGGTGATTTTCCAGCCCGGCATGTAGACCGTCGACAAGCGCTCCCGTGCCACCTTGTCCCATGCCGAATCGGGCGTCAGCGCCAATCCTGGCGCTGCGATGTGGATGCCAAACGTGACGGTGCCCGTGCCCAGCCCCTGCACTGACAGCGCATCGTCGATCTCAGTGGTCGAGGAGTCATCGATCGAGAAGGCAGCCACCGGCGCCATCGGCAGTTCTTCATTGACCTGAGGCGCTTGCCCTGGAGTTGCAAAGTCTGTGCCCTTGGGGAACTGATCGAAGAGAAACCGGCGCCAATGAAATTGGTAGGGGCTCTCGATGGCGCCTGCCGCCTTGAGCAAGTCCAAAGGTGAACGCTGCGAGGACTTGGCCGCTTGCACCACGGCCTTGTACTCTTGGCTGTTCTTGTCGGGTTTGAACAGGATGCGGTACAACTGCTCACGGATCGGCGCAGGGCATTGACCCTGGACCAAAGACTGCGCCCAAGCATCGACTTGCTGGGCTGCTTGCCGTTTGCGCTCCAATCCCAAGAGCGCGGCCTTGACTGTCTCTTCAGGGGCTTTGCGAAACACACCTTTGCCCGCACGGCGAAAGTAGTGGGGCGCCTCAAACAAGCGGATCAGTGCTGCAGTTTGCTGGACCAGATGGGCTTGAGCATTGAAATAGTCCTTGGCCAAGTCCGCAAAACCAAAATCTCCCTCGGGCGCAAACTCCCAGGCCAGATCCAAGTCGATCTCGCCGCTCATGGCATTTGCTGCGCTCAGCAGTTCGGCGGGTGAGGGTTGCTCGAACTTCAGCAGCGCGTGAGCGGCCTTGACCTTGACGCGTTTGCCCGATTCGAGTTCCACCTGCAAAGAGGCGTCTGCCTCAGACAAGATGCGTCCGCCCAGGAACTTGCCGGACTCTTCAAAAAGCACATACACCGTGAGAGGTCCCAGGTAAGAAGAAAAAACGCGTTCAGACCGTCATGCCACCCGACACCTCGATGACGGCGCCGTTGATGTAGCTGGCCTCATCGCTTGCAAGAAAGGCGTAGACGTTGGCGATTTCCTCGGGTTGCCCCAAACGGCGCAGGGGCACCTGATCGCGCATTTGATCGAGGACTTTGTCGGGTATCGTCGACAAGATGGGCGTTTGCACAAAGCCCGGAGCCACCGCATTCACCCGGATTCCCTTGGGGCCGAGCTCTCGGCTCCAGGTCTTGGTGAAGCCGATCACGCCGAACTTGGTGGCAGCGTAATTGGTTTGGCCGAAATTGCCGTAGATCCCGACCACACTGCTGGCATTCAAAATGACGCCACTGCCCTGTTCCACCAGGGTGTCGGCCACCGCCTGGCTGCAATGAAACACCCCGCGCAAGTTCACATCGATGACCGCATCGAATTGCTCGAGGGTCATTTTTTGCAGGCGAGCATCTTTGGTGATCCCCGCATTGTTCACAAGCACATCGATGCGGCCGTAGCGGCCCTTGACGGTGGACACCATGGCATCCACCTGCGCACGGTCGGTCACGTCCACAGCCAGGTTCAGGGCCGCACCGCTGACCTGAGGCATCCTGCGGTCGCAAGCCACCACCGTGGCACCCTCGGACGCGAACTTGGCAACCGTGGCGGCACCGATGCCTTGGGCAGCCCCCGTGATGATGCAAATTTTGTCTCGGAGTCTCATGGCCTGAGAGTCTAGCGCGTATAGGATCTAGACCCTTCGACGAATGATCGGGAGATTCGATTGAAATTCTTGCTGTGGAGTATGGTTTTGAGGCCTACGAATGCTTGGCACCGCGGACCTGTGACCGCTGTGACCGCCGGTGTGTTGGCGGCGACCTTGGCGGCGTGTTCCATCTCAGTCAAGACCGACTTGTCGCAGACGCCGGCACCTGCAAAAGCTGTGTCAGCCGCGCTGGCCACCTCGGTGGCAGCGGGACCTGGCGTAACGGCGTCCGCCGCGGCCCCAGCGCCTGCTGCGTCCGGTGTGCCGACGACCCCCCGCGCCCCCGATCCGAGCGCTCCTCGACCCTTTGCAGAAGTCACCCGCGATGCCAAAGCTCAGGAGGGCTTGTTCCCGCTCTGGCGCAAAGAGGACCGGGTCTGGATTGAAGTGCCCGTGGCGCAATTGAACAAGCCCTTCCTGTTCACCTACAACGTGGCCCAGGCCATGGGGGAGCGCGGTCTGTATGCCAGCCAGATGGG
>CAZCJB010000029.1:23678-26181 GCA_964498795.1 uncultured Rubrivivax sp.
GGGCCTTGCCGCAGGTGCCCATGGCCTCACGCGTGGCGGATCCGCGTTTGGGTCACTTCACCACGTCCTACACCGACCTGTCCGGTGACTTCAAGGCCAATCCCAAAGTGCACCTGGTCAATCGCTGGCGGTTGGAGAAGAAGGACCCCACGGCGGCCCTGTCCGAGCCCGTGACACCCATCGTGTATTGGATGGACAAGAACATTCCTGCGCGCTACCGCAAGGCGGTGGAGGAGGGCATCCTGGAATGGAACAAGGCCTTTGAGAAGATCGGCTTCAAGAATGCGGTGCTGGCCAAGCAGCAACCCGACGATGCCGATTGGGACAACATGGACGCTGCGCATGCGTCCATCCGTTGGTTTGTGGGCTCCGACGTGGGCTTCGCCATCGGGCCCAGCCATGCCGACCCCCGAACCGGTGAAATCCTTGACGCGGACATCGGCATGAGCGATGTGTTCAGTCGCGGCGCACGCCGTTTTTTGGTGGAAGACGTGGCCCCCTCCGCGCTCCGCATCTTGGGAGCACCTGGAGCGCACGCACATGACCCGCTCGAGGCTTGCCACTATGGCCAAGAGGCGGCTCACGAAATGGCATTCGCACTGGACGTCCTTGAAGCCCGAGGCGAGATCGAGCCCGACAGCCCCCAGGCAGAGTCCTTTGTGTTGTCGGTGATCAAGGACACCATCATGCATGAGGTGGGGCATACCTTGGGCTTGAAGCACAACTTCATCGCTTCGACCACGGTGACGCGAGACCAACTCAAGGATCCGGATTTCACCCGCACGCGTGGCATCTCGGGTTCGGTCATGGACTACAACGCCTACAACCTCCCGCTCAAAGGAGAGAAGACCGCGGCCATCAACAACACGGCGTTGGGGCCCTACGACTATTGGGCGATTGAATATGCCTACAAGCCCTTGACCGAGGGCAAGCAGGCTCAAGAGTTGGCGGCCATCGCGGCACGAAGCACGGAGCCCGCGCTGGCCTATGCCGATGATGCCGAGGCCGGTGGTTTTGGTCCCAACGAAGGGTTTGATCCTTTGGTGAATCGGTTCGATCTGGGCGATGATCCATTGGCCTATTACCAACGGCGCATGGCGCTGTCCAAGGAGCTCTGGGCCCGGGTCCAGGCTCGCACCCCCGTGGCCGGCGAGGATCCTCTGCGTCAACGTCGCAGCTTGCTCAGCGGGTTCAGGCAACTGCGAGACCTCCCGAGTCTGGCCTCCAAATACGTCGGAGGCGTGCATGCGGTGCGCGATCTGCCCGGAAGCGGCCGACCAAGCTACCGTCCGGTCGATCCGACCAAGCAGCGCGAGGCCTTGCGCTTCCTGGCCAAGGACGTCTTCAGTGTGGACAGCTTCCGATTCCGCCCGGAATTCCTGGCGAGTTTGGGGCCGGATTACCAGGAGTGGGACCGTGGAGGCCCCCTCAGCATTCCTTCCCTGGTCCTGCAACTTCAGACGCAAGCCTTGGATCGACTCTTGTCAGCCGGGACGGCCTCTCGCTTGCTGGAGCTGCCGCTGATGACGCCCGCCTCGCAAAACAAGGACCTGATCTCGCTGCACGAGGTGTATGCCACGTTGCAGACCTCGGTGTGGAGCGAGTTGTCCAGCGGCCAGGAGATCGATCGCATGCGCCGCAATTTGCAGCGTGAGCATCTCAAGCGGTTGCAGGCTTTGCTAACCCGTGGATCGCCCACCTTGCCGGCCGATGCCCTGAGCCTGGCACGGTACCAGGCCGTCCGGCTTCAAGGGCAGCTGCAGCAGGCCGTGAAGGCTGGCAAAGGATCGATCGAGACACGCGCCCATTTGATGGACAGTCTTGGGACCCTCACCGAGGCCTTGCGCGCCACGATGCAACGCACCTGATCAAGTGGGGGTCCGCAGGGCATTCAACAATTTGTCGTGAATGCCCCCAAAGCCTCCATTGCTCATGCACAGGATGTGGTCCCCACTCTGGGCTTGCCGCACCACCTGATTGACCAGCGCATCGACGGAGTCGGCCACCACGGCCAGAGGCCCCATGGGGGCCAACGCGTCGTGGGCACTCCAGCCGTAATTGCCTTGCAAGCAGAAGCTGAAATCAGCTTCCTCCAGCGCCCAAGGCAATTGGGACTTCATGGTGCCCAATTTCATGGTATTGGAGCGCGGCTCGAACACCGCCAGGATGCGCTGACCGCCCACCTTCCGGCGCAGCCCGTTGATCGTGGTGCGAATGGCCGTGGGATGATGGGCAAAGTCGTCATAGACGCGAATGCCCCGCACCTCACCCTTCAGCTCCAAGCGGCGACGTACGTTCTTGAACTGTGACAGGCTGGCGGCTGCCGCTTGCGGCGCGACGCCCGCGTGTTCGGCTGCACCGATGGCGGCCAGCGCGTTCATTTGGTTGTGTTCACCCGTCAGTTCCCAGTCGACACGGCCAATTTGCAGACTGCCTCTCAACACATCAAACGCGTGGGGGTCGCCCCGTGCACAGAGTCCACCCGGCTCCTCCCGGCGCGTTC
>CAZCJB010000030.1:0-468 GCA_964498795.1 uncultured Rubrivivax sp.
GCCTGAGGCAGCAATGCCCAGAGCGTTGCGCAGGCTCGAATCCGGCAACTTCATCAAGGTGGCCACACCCACAGCCGCTGCCAGGGCTCCCAGGGTGGAGGTGGCATGCCAACCATGCGCGTAATGCTCGGGATTCATCAGACGCCCGAGCCTTGCTTCTACATCAAATCCCACGATGTAAGCAGTCAAGAGCTCTGAGCCGCTCGCGCCTACGCGTTCTGCAGCAGCGAGCAACGCAGGTACCAAGGGCACGCTTGGGTGCCCGATCATGGGCGGACTGACGTCGTCGTAATCCAAGGCATGTGCAGTGACCCCATTGACGAAGGCTGCCATGGAGGGAGAAGTTTTCAGCCCCATGCCTACCACCGTGGAAAGAGGGCCCCCGGATTCTTGGACTGCCCATTTCAAGGCAATTTGACCTGGCTGCGTCTGGGTTCCCGCCACCATGCATCCGAGACAGTCCACAAT
>CAZCJB010000030.1:478-24065 GCA_964498795.1 uncultured Rubrivivax sp.
GCCGTTTGCGCTCGCTCAACCGCCTGGTGAGGCAGGTCCTCAAATCTCAACTCGCGCGCAAACTTTGAGAGACTGTGGGTCAGGGTTGAACTTAGGGCTGAATGTGATGACATGGTATTCAAAGCTTGACGTTGGCTTCCCTGATCAACTTGCCCCATCGATCAAGCTCGGCAGAGATCTTTTGACCGAATTCCTCAGGTGTGCTGGGCGTGATCGAGAAGTTTTGCTCTGAAAGTTTGGCCTTGACATCGGGTTGTTGCAGCGCCTTGTGCAGCTCAGCATTCAGCTTGGCGATGATTGGCGCAGGTGTACCGGCGGGTGCCAACATGCCGTACCAAATGGAGGCTTCGTAACCGGGCAGGCCAGACTCCGCTGCGGTGGGAATATTGGGTAGGTGAGGGGAGCGCTGAGCGCTGGTGATCGCAAGCGCCTTGAGTTTTCCATTTTGAACATGAGTCCACGCCGATACGCTGGTTGGAAACATGAACTGAAGTCGGCCCCCCATCAGATCGACGAAGCCAGGGGTCGTGCCTTTGTAGGGGACGTGCAAGACATCGATCTTGGCCAACGATTTGAACAACTCGCCTGCCAGGTGCAGGGATGAGCCACTGCCTGCTGAACCGAAGTTCAGTTTTCCTGGGTTCTGTTTGGCCAGTGCGATCAATTCGGCGACCGAGTTGGCAGGCACTGAAGGGTTGGTCACGACCAAGAGAGGGACCGAGCCAATCAGCGAAATGGGCGTGAACGCTTTCACTGTGTCGTACGGCATGTTGGCATGCAAATACGGATTGAACACATGATCGGTGTAGGTGAGCAAGAGCGTGTAGCCGTCTGGCGCGGACTTGGCCACGAGATCGCTGCCGATGACATTACCTGCGCCTGGGCGGTTCTCGACCACCACCGGGTTCTTCATGGATTCGGCCATCTTTTGTGCCAATTGGCGCATCATGATGTCCGATGCGCCACCCGGCGTGGTGGGAACGATGACACGGATCGGTGCCTTGGGGTAGTCACTTTGCGCCAATCCAACACCCGGAGTCCAGGCCGTCAAGATCAAGAGACAGGAAATCAGTAATTGCCGCATGGTGCACCTCTCGAATTGGCGGGAAAATGATCTCTGATGAAATGGTCAGACCACTATAACTTTCGGTCAAGCTTCACGACACCATGAATACCCCCAATCATGTGGTGATTTTTGGGGCGACTGGCGTGGTGGGTCGAGCAGCCTGTTGTCACTTCTCTGGCCTTTCGGGTTGGAAGGTCACTGCGGTATCCCGAAGGGCCTTGCGGGATATGCCGGATGTGCATTCCTTGCAGATCGATCTTCGAGATCGTCAGGAATCTTTTGATGGTTTGTCACCCTTGAAGGATGCGACGCACGCGGTGTTTGCAGCCTACGCGATTGAATCTGGAACTTCTGGGTGGAGAGAACCCGGACAGATGGATGCCAATTTGAGGCTGCTGCAGCATGCGATAGAGCCCCTTTGGGAGTGCGCGCCGCGCCTGTGCCATATCAGTCTGCTACAAGGTACGAAAGCTTATGGTGAACCTTATGCAGCCATCCCCGTTCCGGCCAAGGAGAGTGCGCCACGTGCCCGGCATTCCGTTTTTTATTGGCTCCAAGAGGACTTTCTGCGTGAGCGGCAACGCCAGGGCAGATTTGGAGGGCAGCCTTGGCACTGGACCATCTTGAGACCACAGGTTGTGATCGGCGATTCCTGGGGCAGTCACATGAATTTGTTGCCGGCCATTGGTGTGTATGCGGCCCTCCTCAAACAGGAGGGTCGACCTCTTCATTTTCCCGGCGGACCTTCTTGGATTCGAGAGGCTGTGGATGCTGAACTCTTGGCCAAGGCGTTGGCTTGGGCGGCGGTCAGCCCGTCGTGCCGAAATGAGACCTTCAATATCACCAATGGAGATGTTTTTGAATGGCGCCATGTGTGGCCAGCTATCGCTCAATCCTTGGAAATGGAGGTGGGTGAAGACGTGCCTCAGTCACTTGCTCAAACCATGCCCGCACGACAAGTTGACTGGGAGCGAGTGGTCAAGAGTCATGGGTTGACGTCACCCGTTCAACTCACCGACTTTGTAGGACAGGGATTCATCTACGCAGATCGTCAATTCTGTTACGGTCTTGCAGCTCCGCCCCCCGCCCGATTGGTCAGCACCATCAAAGCACGGCAGGCTGGATTCGCCGATTGCGTGGATACCGAGCAAATGTTTCGTGCTTACTTTCGACGATTCCAAGACCGAGGCTGGCTGCCCAGAGTCGCATGAAACAGCTTTCACCCTTGCCTCGGGAGTTCAATCGCCACACCTTGGAGTTGCGTCATTTGCGTTACTTCATTGTCTTGGCCGAGGAGTTGCACTTCGGCCATGCGGCCAAGCGATTGCACATGACGCAGCCCCCGTTGAGTTCGGCCATTCGAGCCTTGGAGGCTCAGCTTGGCGCTGATTTGTTTGTCCGCAACAACCGATCTGTTCGACTCACCCCCATGGGAGCTGCCTTCTTGCCGGAGGCCATTCGCGCCGTGATGCAGGCTCATGCGACCGAAGAGGCCGGTCGAGCGTTGGCCGCGGGGAGGGTGGGCCAACTCCAAATTGGGTTTACAAGCTCGATGCTGTACCGGGGTGTGCCTGGCATTCTCAAAACATTTCGCGTACAGCACCCTGGGGTTGAAATCCGTCTCAGCGATCTGACGGTGGTCGAGCAAACCGAGGCCTTGATGCAACAACGCATCCAAGGCGGATTTTCGCCGGGTCAAACGGTCCCGCATGGTCTTCGCGGCAAGCCCTTGGCCGATGACGCCTTCGTGTGCTGTGTGCACGAGGACCATCCCTTGGCACATCGTCGTTCACTTAGCCTTGCTGAACTCAGTGCAGAAGATTTCATCATCTTTCAAAGAGCGATCACGCCCTCAGGCTACGACCACTTGGTGTCAATGTGTTTGCGGGCAGGTTTCATGCCGCGTGAACGGGCTCAGGTACGCCAGTGGATCACTGCAGCTCTTTTGGTCTCCCAGGGGTTCGGCGTGGCCATCGTGCCTGCTTCGCTCAAAAGGGCTCATATCCAGCAGGTGAAGTTCATTCGCCTCGAGGATGATCACACCCACACCTCCGGATATTTCATCTGGAATCCGGTGTCAGTGCCTGTTCCTCTGGAACATCTGATCCGAATGATTCCTTGAGGTCATCACCAAGAAAGCTCCCTATGAACAAATTGCCTTCTGCGCCGCACTATGGTGTTCCTCCTGGCCCATACGAGACTCATGAGGTCGTGACCGGCCAGTTGGGTTTTCCTGAAGGTCCGGTGGCTTTACCTGATGGATCCGTCCTGGTTGTTGAAATCGAGCAGGGATGCCTGACCCGTATCTTTCCTGATGGGAAGCGAGACGTTGTGGCACGGACGGGCGGGGGTCCTAACGGCGCAGCCGTGGGGCCGGACGGAGCGATCTATGTTTGCAACAACGGCGGCTTCGAATGGTTGCGCGAACCCGGTTATCTCCGCCCGGGAGGGCAGCCCAAAGACTACCAAGGAGGAAGCATCCAGCGTGTGGATTTGCGTACAGGCCGCGTCGAGACCTTGTACACGCATTGCCAGGGCCATCCGCTGCAAGGACCCAATGACTTGGTCTTTGATCGACACGGTGGGTTTTACTTCACCTGCAATGGCAAGCGACGTGATCGAGAGGTCGATCGCGGAGGTGTGTATTACGCCCAGCCGGACGGCAGCGCGATTCAAGAAGTGATCTTTCCGATTCCATTTCCGAACGGAGTGGGACTGTCTCCCCAAGAAGACACACTTTACGTGGCAGAGACGGAGACCGGTCGACTGTGGAAGGTTGCCGTTCGCGCACCCGGTGTCGTCGAGCGTTTGCATTACCCATCCCCCAATGGTGGCGTGTATTTGTGGGGCTCCTCTCAATATCAGCGTCTGGACTCGCTGAAGGTGGAGGCTGATGGTCGTATCTGTGTGGCGACCCTGATTCGAGGTGGACTTACCTCAGTCAAACCTGATGGCACGGGTGAGGAGTATGTGAAGCTGCCCGACCGAACCACGACCAATCTGTGCTTTGGAGGAGACGACATGCGCACGGTCCATGTCACTTTGTCGGCAACTGGCCAACTCTTGAAGATGCGATGGCCTCGTCCGGGATTGCGTTTGAACTTTCAAGACCTCGTCAAGATGTGAGGTCTCTCAAGTTGGTCGAAAGCGTGCAAGACTTACATCAGAGGTCACGTCGATGAAAGTGACTTGCAAAGGCAGTCCGATTCTTGCGTCGTCGGGTACGCCGGCGTCGAAGTTGCTGATCAACAAAGGCCCTTCATCGAGTTGGACGACGCAAACGTCGTAGGGCAACTCCTCACGATAGGCATCCCAGTAGGCCCGATGGAATCGGGCCCAGGCCAGTAATGTGGCTCGGCCACACACCACCCGCCAGGATTGGTGAGTAGACAAGCATTTTGGACACACCGGACTGGGTGGGAAGTGCATGTCCCCACAGTCGTCACAATGTTGAACCGACAGCCTGTGAGCTTTCGCATGCTCCCAATAAGGCCTGGTCAGTTCGTCTATCACCGGCAAAGGTTTTCGATAGGTGGCCATGGTGCTTATGCCCCTCTCGTATAGATGATAGATCGGCAACACGGTGTGGCGCCCACGTATTGCACAATCTCGCATCTTGGAAGTTGCCGGTCACCACAATCTCCCCTGAGTTGTCGGACCGCTTCGACGTTCAATGCCCAGCCTTGCATGTAAGAGTTGGACAAGTGTCCGCCGTCGGTATTGGTAGGTAATCGCCCCTGGTGTGACAAGGTCCCACCCTCGACGAAGCCCCCAGACTCCCCTTGTGGGCAAAAGCCCAGGCCTTCCAAGCTGAACAGCACGGTCGGGCTGAAATTGTCATAAGCCATCAGCGCATCGACATCGTTCGAGGTCACCTCGGCCATCGAGTACACCTCGCGAGCGACCTCTGGCAGAGGGTCGAACCAAAAGTTTCGATCAAAATTTGAGATATGGCTGTCAGAAAACGCTTCTTTGGCACCAACACCTGAGATGAGCACGGGTGGTTGACGAAGATCTCGTGCGCGTTCGATGGTGGTGAGTATGATGCAAACGGCCCCATCATTGATCAGACAATAGTCCAACAAGCCCAGTGGCTCCACAATCCGACGCGCGTTGGCATGATCTTCCAGCGTGATAGGGTGTTGCATCACTGCCTGTGGATTTCGCATGGCATGTCCTCTCATGGCCACGGACACTTCGCCGAGTTGGCGGGTCGTCGTACCAAAGCGCTCCATGTGCATGCGAAACATCAGCGCGTGGGCAGCCCCGGGTGAGGTCATGCCCCAAGGGTCCCAAAAGCCGGCGTACTCGTCGCCCCCGTAATTCATCCGCCGCGATCGGCCTATATTCGCGTAGAGCAATGCCACATGAGTGGCAGCGCCAGTGGACAGGGCCATCATGGCTTCGATGATGGACATGCCTGACATGCGGCCGTGGGCCGGAAGCTGAATGGTCCACTTCGGATCGATACCCAGAATCGCCCCCATCCTGGCGTAATGCGGAATCCTGACGCAGACCATGCCATCGATAGACGACTTATCAAGACCGCAGTCCTCTAGCGCTGACTTGAAGGCTTGCGCAGCCAGTCCGTAGTCGCTTTGATGCGGAAAACTTCCGTAGTCCGTGGTACCGACACCGACCACGGCAAACTTGTCTTTGAGGGCTTTCATCGACATGCGGAACCCTCTTCAATACATGGAATCGCCGCCATTCAAGTGCAGCAGTTGCCCTGTCACGTAGGAGCCTCCGCAGGCCAGGTACAAGCAGGCCTCTGCGACATCCTCGGCCACGCCCAAGCGACGTAGGGGCATCTTTTTGACGTGCTCGGCCCACTCCGCTTGATAGCCTGGGTAGTGCTTTTCGTCGCGGATGGTGTCCATCTTGCCGGGTGCGATGGTGTTGGCTGTGATGTTGAACTCTCCAAATTCGAGCGCAATGGCTTTGGCCAGCGCATGAAGCCCGGCCTTGCAGGTCACATTGTGTGCTCGGTGCGAAATCGGGAAGAACCCGTCGCGACCTGAAATGTGAATGATGCGACCGAACCCGTGGTCCTTCATCGACGGAATCACCGCTTGCGCCAGAAAAAATGCGGCCCCCAAGTTCGTGTCCAACACCTGATGCCAGTCGTCGACCGAAATCTCCAAAAATGCTTGTCGAAGACGCAATCCGACATTGGAGATCGAAATGTCGACGCGGCCAAAATGGTCCAGGGCTTTGGACACCATGTCCTGGACCTGGTTGGGCTTTGAGACATCGGCGAGGATGGACATTGCCCGTCCTCCCAAAGCTCGTATTTCATGCGACACGCTTTCTAGCGCAGCCTCGTCGTGGTGGCCGTTCAACACCACATCGGCCCCTGCTCTGGCAAATGCGAGTGCCATGCCACGCCCAAGGTTTCGACCAGAGCCGGTGATGAGGGCGGTTTTTCCTGATAGTGGCTTGGCGTTATCTAAGAAAGAGTTCATCGGATGCGGACCTCTGGGTCAAATGATGTTTTCGCGAGCCAGGCGTTCCACATCGCTTGCGGTGTAGCCCAACCAGTGCGTGAGAATGTGGACGTTGTCTTCGCCGTAGCAAGGTGCACCCCGGTCGATGGGACCTCCAGAATAGGCGGGGGTGGCACTGAGTTTGGCCGACATTTCAGCCACCGGCCAACGACCGATTTTGGTTCCTGTGACCTCTGTCAACCATTCCAGCTCACGCAATTGAGGATCTCGATCGCAACGATCACCCGCAGATTGACACACACCGGCGGGCACCCGGACCGATTGGAGTGCTTCCATCGCCGTGTAGGCATCCAGGGTGGCCGTCCAGGCGCCGATCAACACATCCAAAGTGTCTTGATGCTTCAATCGTGCCTCGAGAGAAATAAACCTAGGATCTTGGCGAAGAGGCTGCAGGCTGCACACTTCGGTCAACGCCTTCCATTGCACCTCATCGAAACAAGCGATGGCAACCCAGCTGTCATCGCCTTTGTGATGAGGGTCTGCAAGACAGCGATAGACACCATGTGGGGCCGCAGGCTTGAACGGCGAGCGATTGCCAATGCGTGTCCATTCACGGCCGTTGGCTGACCAATCGAGCACCGTGGATCCCGACAAAAACGTCCCTGATTCGCATTGCGAGGAGTCGATCCATTGACCTTGTCCCGTGCGATCTCGGTGGTAGATCGCACTGAGGATTGCCAATCCAAAGCCGTACGCGCCCATCCAATCCAGATACGAATAACCCCAGCCCGCAGGCATCGCAGGCTCAGGCAGACCTGACATGTCAGAGGTGCCTGCAAATGAAGCCGCGACCGGACCGACCGTGCGAAAGCGGCCATATCGGCCCTGACTGCCCATGCCAGACTGTTGAACGTAGATGATGTCGGGTCGAATGGCACGCATCACCTCATAACCCAAACCCAGTCGCTCCAAAACACCTGGAGAAAAGCCTTCGGCCACCACATCGCAGACGGCCACCAGGCGCTTGGCGATTTCGAGTCCCTCAGGGTGGCGGATGTTCAAAGAAAGACCACGTTTACCAGAGTTCTTGTTGTTGAACTGCCCACCCATGTCTGAGTCCGATACCCCTGGCAAGGGTCCCGTCGCCAGTTCTCGGGCTGAACGGCCACCGACGGGCGCCATGGCAGCCAGACGGGTATCGGGGTTTTCTTTCCACTCCACCTTGAAGCATTCCGCCCCCATGGCTGCGGCGATGCGTGTTCCCCCTGCTGAGGCGAGAAACCAAGAAAAATCAAGAATGCGTACGCCCTGCAATGGAAAGGGCTTGCCTCGTGGTGATCGAATCGGCGGTGTTCCAGGAGGTTTAGGCACCGCAGCGACCTTGATTGGAGACTTGGTACAGGCGTCCAGGACAGCTTGGGTATCTTCTCCCAACCTAGGAGCTCGTCGACCCACTTGCCAATCGGTGGCAGAACTCAACCACTTGCTGGTCGCGTAGCGGAAGCTGCGCCCTAATTCTGGATGATGGACGTCGGCAAATGACCGACGTTCTAACCAATGGGGATCTATCGCATTCTCGTGAGGTTTGCGCAGAGGCGCCCACAACAGACCTGCATCTTGGGCCTCTCGCCAAGGCACATGGGCATAGACGTGGGCACCCACGAACCGTTGAATGACCTCGAGCTTGTGAGCGGTGCGTTCGTTCATCGCCACGGTGCCAGGGATGCTGCGCGCTTTCATGTCGGCGCCCTCAGCAGGAGCCTCTAGATCGGCCGCCATGTCATACCGCTTGAGAAAAGGCACCAGGTTGGCTTCATCCCTCGCGGAAACACCCCAGGTCATGATCCATCGTCCATCCTTGGTATGGCTGATGGTGGGCACGCGGCTGGTGCGCTCTGCGGCATGGCGACAGGTCTGCCTGTGCACCGGTGCGCGTCGCATGACCCAGGACATCAGATCCACTTCAGTGTTTTTTGCCACCGCTTCGTGGACGGCGCAAGACACCTCTTGACCTTCGCCCGTGCGATGGCGATGCACCATGGCAGCGACGATGCCTAATGCCAGTTGGTCCCCTGCGATATGGTAGGCGTGCCATAGCTGCGGCGCGATGGGGGGCAAGTCGTAGCGGCCCGAGGGGTCGGCGTCGTAGCCACAGTTCATCATCACGCCACCGAGCGCCAGATGAACCAGGTCACTGCCCACGAAGTCTTTCCATGGTCCCGAATCGCCAAAAGGTGTCATCCGGGCCAACACCAGAGACGCAAATGTCTGCCTCACCTCGCGCGCGTCCATGCCCAGCCGACGGTGGAACGCCCCAGCACTACCATCCAAGACGATGTCGGCGGACGCCACCAGATCACGCAATGCCAATTGACCCTCACGGCCCTCTGGCAACACCCCCGACTGCTTGTTGCGGTTGTAATGCCAAAAGTGCAGCGATCCTTCAGGGTCTGGCACATCGTTCACAAACGGACCGATCCGGCGGGTGGCAGCCCCCTCGGGAGGCTCGATCTTGATGACCTCGGCACCCAAGCCCATCAAGAGCAGTCCACAATGCTCAGCCAATTCATCGGACCACTCCAACACGCGCAACCCGTGCAGCGGGCCGGGTCGGTGGTCGATCGGATCCGTGTGGTTTGATGCCATGTACTTCACCATTCAGTCGACGGCCTTGATGCCCGCATCTTTGATGAGTTTTCCCCATCGTTGAGTCTCCTCGACGATGAATCTCGCAAACTCGTCTGGAGTCCCCCCTCGAACTTCCGATCCGTCCGCTGCAAGAGATTGTTGTACCTCGGGTGTGGCCAAGGCTCGGTTGATTTCAACATTGAGCTTGCCGATGATCTCTCGAGGAGTTTTGGCGGGAACCATGATTCCATTCCAGCTGCTTGTTTTGTAGCCTGGCAACCCGGCTTCGGCAACGGTCGGTACATCAGGCAGCAAGACCGAGCGTCGATCAGAGGTGATGGCCAGTGCCTTGAGCTTGCCTGAGCGAACTGCCGAAACTGCAGACATCGTGTCAAACATCAAAGGGATCTGACCGGCTAGCAAGTCTGCGAGCGCTTGAGAGCCCCCGCGATAGGGCACGTGCAGCAATTTGACGCCCGCCATGGCTTGAAACAGTTCTCCACTTAAATGAGTCGACGTAGCAGCCCCTGAGGAACCGAAGGAGATCTTTGCAGGTTCTGCTTTGGCCAGCGCGATCAACTCGCGCAGGTTATGGACCTTGAGTGAAGGGTGCGCCACGATGATGTTGGGGGTGGCCGAGACCCACGCGACGGGCAAGAAGCTTTCCTGAATGTTGTAAGGCAAATCGTTGCGAAGATTGGGCCCGATGCTCAGCATGCCTATCGAACCCATCAACAACGTATAGCCATCTGCCGAGGCTTTTGCTACGACGGTGCCCGCCAAGATCCCCCCGGCGCCTGGACGGTTGTCCACTACGAACTGTTGCCCCATTTGCTTGCTCAGCGCAGCGGCCAATGCGCGCCCGACCACATCGGTGGCACCTCCCGCAGCAAACGGGATGATCAATCGAACAGGCTTGTTGGGATAGTCGAGAGGCGCCGCCATTGCCCGAGACGTTGGCCAGAGTGCGCACATGACGATGAGCGCCAGGACTTTCAACCTTTGTCTGTTCACCCGTGTGACTCCTAGGATCGTGAGGCAGTTGACCATGGGCCTCGGTCAAGCGCACTGTTGCATGCCATGGCGAGCGTCGTCCAATCCAATTTGGCATTTCAGATCATGCATTGATACTTTTTTTGTATCAATGTGATCGACCGGTCCCGCAGGTCTCGGGTGCGCATTACAGTCAGCGGGCATTCGCCACATGGGAGGTGTGCAATGGGCATGGAGCGCAACTCAAAGGTTCGGATGGTCCGGGTCTCAAAGATCTGGCTATGGATCGTGACCTTATGTGGCTGGATGGCTGGCGTTGCGGTCGAGGCAGCAGAGGCTTGGCCGACCAAACCAGTCACCATCATCAACCCCTGGGCTGCAGGAGGCCCGGCCGAAGGCATCATCCGGCCGATTGCCCAGCAGTTGAGTCAGCGTCTCGGACAACAATTTCTTGTGGATACCAAGAGTGGGGCCAATGGGACCATAGGCGCCACCGCGGTGGCCCGCGCCAAGGCTGATGGCTACACCTTGTTGTTTGCACACGTAGGTCCGATTGCCATCAGTCCTGCGCTGCCTACCAAGCTTTCTTATGACCCGCTCAAAGACCTGTTACCTATCACACAGATTTCATCGAGTCCTACCGTCCTGGTGGTCAGGGGCGATCACCCGGCCAAGACGTTGAACGACCTGCTGAACCTGGCTCGCTCACAGCCTGGAAAGCTCACCTACGGATCGGTCGGCATCGGAAGCACCACCCATCTGGCGTTTGCCACGCTGGCGCACCAGGCCAAGGTGCAAATGGTGCACGTGCCGTATCGAGGATCGTCTTTGGTGAACACCGACCTCTTAGGTGGTCAAATCCATGCGGCTTTCGTGGGCGTGGCAGGCGTCAGGGCGCTCATCCAAGAAGGGCGACTGAGGGCATTGGCGGTCAGCGAGGCCAAACGCTCGGAGATTCTGCCGGGTGTACCCACGGTGGCCGAAACCCTTCCGGGCTTTGAGATGACCACCTGGTACGGATTGATGGCTCCTGCAGGTACGCCCGCAAATATTGTCTCAAAGGTGTCCAAAGAAGTGGCTTCCATTCTCAAACTGCCCGAGATCGCTGGACGAATGCGCGACAATGGACTGGAGCCTGAAGGGACCACGCCCGATGCGTTCGCAGCGCGAATTCGAGATGACTTGGGTCGATGGGCAGCCGCCGTCCACGCCGCAGAAATCAAAGAGTGAGTGCCTGAAGGTTGAGGATGCCTTTCACTCCTTCACCCCCGAGCGACTCACCACCGGCGCCCACTGCACCATTTCTTCGCGGATGAGCTTGTCGAGCTCTTGGGGTGTGCTGCTGCGCGCCTCCACATTGCGGTCGGCGAACAACTTGCGCACCTCAGGTCGAGCTACCGCTTTGACGATGGCCGCGTGAATCTTGTTCGCGATGTCGTCGGGCACGGCACGGGGTGCGAGCAGACCGAACCATGCGGTGCTGCGAAAGCCCGGCACCTCTTCGGCCACGGCCGGCAGCCCCGGCAGGACATCCGTGCGTTTGGGGCTGCCCGAACCCAGGTAGCGGATGCGCCCAGCCTGCACCATGCTGGCACCGTCCAATCCGGTGACGAAGGCGGCATGCAGCTGTCCGCTCGCAAAGGCCGTGACCATCGGGGCACCGCCGTTGTAGGGGATGTGCTGCATCTTCAGACCGGCGAGCTCGTTGAACAACTCGCCGGTCAAGTGTGACAGTGAGCCGTTGCCGACCGACCCATAGTTGATCGCGGTGCCTTGCGCCCGCGCATGAGCGATAAAGTCCTTGACGCTCTTGTGGGGGCTCTCGGCGGGCACCGTGAGGATCATGGGGAGGATGGCCACCGTCGACAGTGGGCGCAGATCCTTGAGCGAGTCGTAGGGCAATTTGCGCACCAGGGGCGCAATGGCATTGGGGCCGCTGTTGCCAAAGACCAGGGTGTATCCATCTGGCGTGGCTTTGGCTGCCGCATCGGTGCCCAAGGTTCCGCCCGCACCCGCTTTGTTCTCGATCACCACGGGCTGACCCAGGGTGTCGGAAAGTGGCTGCTGAATGGCGCGCGCCAACTGATCGGTGGTGCCCCCGGCCGGATAGGGCACCACGATGCGAATGGGTTTGGAGGGCCAGGCGTCTTGGGCGGCAGCCGGCTGGATGGCGCCCCACGTCGCCGACATCGAGATGAGAGCCCACAGCCACGACCGGCGGGAAGCGTTCAATGGAAATGCGCGCATTGAAAAGTCTCCAGAGTTCGGACGAAACCCGTACATGCTACTATGGATCAACCATTATGAAAGCGCCCCATTCTTCACTGGCCTTTCAAGCCATCACGCCCCACCGCGCCTTTGAAGACATTGCCGGTCAGATTCGTGCGCAGATCGCCGGGGGAAGATTGCGCCCGGGTGATCGCCTGCCGCCAGAACGTGAGTTGGCTGCGTTGTTTCAAGTCAGTCGCAACACCTTGCGTGAAGCGCTGCGGGCCCTGGAGATTGCGGGCATCATCGAATCGCGCAAGGGCGCCAATGGGGGTGCCTTTGTCTTGCCCGGCAATTCGGACGTCGTGGTTCGCGGCCTGAGCGACCTCTATCGATTGGGGACCATCACACCCGAGCACCTCACCGAGGCCAGAACTTGGCTGAGCGAACTGGTGGTGCGTGTGGTGTGTGAGCGCGCGACTGCCGAGGATCTGCAGGCGCTCGAGGACAACGTGGCCCAAGCGGCACTCGCCGATGCCGCCGACCGTTTTGAAGATCGACAGCGACTGCACCGGCAGTTCCACCTGATCTTGGCCAAAGCCACGCGCAATCCCATCATCGAGATCACGATGGAAGGCGTCATGGAACTGATGGGCTTGTTTGTGGCGCGTATTGGGCCTGGTGAGAACGCCTTTACGCTGCCGTCGCGTCGCCGGTTGCTGCGTTATCTCAGAGCGCGGGATGCGCAAAGAGCCTCCAAGGAGATGGCTCAGTTTTTGGAGCGCATGCAGGCCAAGTACCTGACCTTGTGGAACGAGCGAAGGGAGAGTTGATTCAGCCCTCTGCGCGAGGAGCGCAGCGACGCGGCGATCTCCTACCTCGCGACCAACTGCCACTGCAACAAGGTGTACGGCACCACCGCCTCATCGTGCGACTCAAACACTCCAACGACCTCATCCCCGATGCGCACGTCTTGCAACGGATCGCCCAACAAATTGCCCAGCATGCGCACTTTGCCTGCGTGGGGCAGCTCGACCAACACCACCAGGTAGGGCGTGTGCCCTTTGAGGCTCGGGTGGGCGGGGTGCCACACACGCTCCCAGCTATAAATGGTGCCGCGCGGCTCCACGCCTTGCCAGCTGAGCTGAAAGCTGTGGCAGTGGTGGCACAGCCATTCGGGTCCGAACTGCCAGGTGCCGCAGTCGCTGCAACGCTGCACGCGCAGTTGCTGTTCACGCAAGCCTTGCCAATAGGGGGCTGACAGCCCATCGGCCTCGGGAACAGGTGCGGGCAAGTCAGCGGGCAAGTAACTCATAAGGCTTGACCCGAACCCAGCAACAAGTTGCTGGCGGGCGCCACCAAGGGGGCGCCGATGACCAAAGACACATCATGGCGCTTGGCCAGCTGGGTGGAGGTGCCGCGCACCTGCCTGACCGCTTCGACCACCAGCTCAAAACCGTGCATATACCCTTCGGCCAGGTTGCCTCCGCTGGTGTTGAGTGGCAACCGGCCGTCTGGCGCAATGAGGTTGTTCAGGGTCAGGAATTCATTGGCTTGATCCGGTCGAAAAAAGCCATGCTCGGCCAGAGACATCACCACGGCGCCGGTGAAGTTTTCGTAGGCTTGCACCGAGCCGACATCGGAGGGACCCAACCCTGCCATTTGGTACAGCTCGGTGGCCAAGGCTGTGTAACCCGCAGAGGCAAAGTGTGGCGCATTGTGCGGATGCACCACGCCCCGATAGTCGCCACCCACGGCTGCACCGAGGATGTAGGCCGGTGCCTGGGCGAGATCTCTGGCGCGCTCACTGCTGACGACCAGCACGGCGGCAGCCCCATCATTTTCTTGGCAGCAGTCGTACAAGCGGAAGGGCTCTACGATCCAACGAGCGTCGTCGTAGCGCGACGCATCCAAAGGCTTGCCATGCATTACCGCGCGCGGGTTGAATTGCGCGTGGTGGTAGGCTGCCAATGCAATGGCACGAAGGGCCTCGTGCGCGATACCGTGCTCGTGCATGTAGCGGCGCACCCGGAAGGCAAACTTTTGCGGGGGAGCCACCACACCGTACGGCGCTTGGTAGGACATCTCGCCGCTGACGGTGGAAGCCCCGCTGCTCTGGCCGAAGCGTCCGACCTCCCCTTGCGCCAGGCCGCGATAGACGACTACACACTCGGACAATCCTGCTGCCACAGCGGCGGCAGCATTGGCCACGGCCGCCGCACACCCACCGCCGCCACCGCCCCATTGCAGGGTGGCGGTGCGCAGGCGCTTGACGCCCAGCGCAGCGGCCAGGCGGGTGGGTTCGTTGCGATCATTGGCGTAGGAAGAAAAACCGTCGATATCGCGTGGGTCCAATCCCGCATCTTGGCAGGCTGCCAAAATGGCCTGGAGCACCAGCTTGAACTCGGGATGGGGCGACTGACCATGCTTGTAGTAGGGCGTCTCACCAATCCCGGCGATGGCCACCCGACCTCGAAGCGTGCGTTCGATCACGGTGAGCCGGCGGCCTTGGGAGGCAAGCGTTTGCCAAATGCGCCAGCCGCCGCTAACGCTTCGATGCGGGCACCGTCGTAGCCCAGGACGTCACGCAGGATGGCTTCGCTGTGCTCGCCAATGGCCGGTGCCGCCACCGGATCCACCACGGGCGTGCGTCCAAAGCGAATGGGGGAGGCAAAGTTGGGCACCTCACCCAACACCGGGTGCGGGATGCGCGTGACGAAAGGTCGCGATTGAGCTTCGGGCGAGCGGATGGCCTGACTCACCGAGCGGACCTCGCCGCAGGGCACCTGCGCGGCACGCATGCGCTCTTGCCAAAAGGCCCAAGGCTGCTGCGCGAACGTCTCGTCGAGAATGGCAAAGAGCTCGGCCCTTCGGGCCAAGCGTCCATCTCGCAGCGCCAACTCAGGGTCACGTGCGAGGTCAGGTCGGTCAATGACCTGCTCAGCCAGCCGCTGAAAGATTTTGTTGTTGCCGCAGTTGATATAGAAGGCCTGGTCTTTGGCTTGAAAGACGCCCGAAGGGCAGGTGTCCGGGCTGGTGTTGCCGTGGCGTTGATGCTCGGCGCCTGTGAACAGATGCTGCATGGGGGCCCAACCGGTCATGAGCAAGGCGGTGTCGAACAAGGACACCTCCAGGTATTGACCTTCACCTTGAGTAGCGCGTGCGTACAGCGCGCCCAAGATGGCATTGCTGACCATCATGGCGGTGCTGATATCCATGACGGGTGAGGAGGCACGAACCCCCAGGCGATCGGGGTACCCGTTCATGGCGACAAAGCCGCTTTCGGCTTGGGCGATGGGGTCAAAGCCGAGCCGGTCGGCATAAGGGCCGTCTCGGCCATAGGCCGACACCGAACAGAAAATGAGGTGTGGGTTGATGGCCTTGCAGGCCTCGTAGTCCAGCCCGAGTCGGCGCATGACGCCAGTCGAAAAGTTTTCTACCAACACATCCGCTTTGGCGATGATGGCGCGTGCCACCTCGAGCCCTTGCTCAGTCTTGAGGTCCAGTGCAAGGCTTCGCTTGTTGCGATTGCTCCAAACAAAAGGGCCTCCTTGCTCAGGCAGTTGAGGCAGCACCGGTGGGTAGTAGCGCAGCTCATCGCCTCGCTCGGGCGGTTCGATCTTGATGACCTGAGCCCCCATGTCGGCCAACAACATGGTGGCCAGTGGGCCCGCCACAAAGTGGCTGAAGTCGGCCACCATCACACCCTGCAGTGCGGTGGGGGCTTGGGGTGGTCGCGGTGTTGGGTGCGGGAACTCCGCCGTCTTAGGGTTGGTAGCCAAAATCCTGACCCAGTTTCGCTTTCATGAATTCACCCCCCAGCTCCGCCCATTTGCCATCGGCTGGAATGGTGATGGAAATGGCCCGCCACATCAACTCGTCGGGGTGATCCGCCGAGGAGGGACGTTGTCCTTCAGTGTCGAACTTGCGCACCATGTCCAGCATTTGGCGCCTGGTGCGCGCGATGCCAGTATCCGATGTCCCCAGATGCTCTTTGCTTCGATCATAGATGGGGGAGACGCCCGACTGACACGCCGCATCCTGGACCCAAAGACCCGGCAGCCCCGAGTTGTACTTGTTGAGCTGCAAGTCGTAGTTGAACTGGTACGCGTTGCCCCGGTTGTAACGGCTCCAGTAGCGGGGGAAAGGGTGGGTGCAGGGTCGTGACTCGAAAGATTGATCCGAGGCATGCCCCGTCTCCCGGCCTTGATGCCCTTCTTTAAATACCTTGCGGGTCTTCTCGTAAAAGGGTTGCGAAGGGTGGTACGAGAACATGAGGCACAGGGTGTGCTCGTCGTCGATGGGCACCCAGGCATGGCCGCTGAGCTCAGGAAACTGCGCCTGCGGTGGCACAAGCGTCCAAAAGGGAAGTAAAAACTGGTTGACGCGCACGTAATGTTGACCGTCGGGCGTTTTGCGTCGCGCGCCGATGCTCATGCCGGCGGCATGTTGAACGCAATCGAACTTAGGAGCGAGATCGGCGGCTTGCTTCCATTGGTTGATGACGCCGCCCGCCCCCGTGCGACCGTGCAAGATGGCCGCATGAGCGGAATCAATTTCACCTTCTAGGGCCTGAAGCCAGTTGCATTCCTGAACTCGAATCGAGATGGCGACCTGTTCTTGTGGGACCAGATTCCATTCCAAATTGGGTAACGCCGGAGGCGTCTCCGGGTTGGGCCCCATGTAGGCCCACAAAATACCGTTACGCTCGCGCACCGGATAAGCCTTGATGCGAATGCGTGACACCATGGGGCTGTTGGCGGGCTCGGCAGGCATGTCGTGGCAGCGACCTTCGACATCAAACTTCCAGCCGTGGTAGACGCAGCGCAGGCCATCGGCCTCGTTGCGCCCGAACACCAGAGGTGCGCCGCGGTGCGGGCAGGCGTGATCCACCAAGCCCACGCGGCCGGACGTGTCACGAAAGGCCACCAGATCTTCGCCGAACAAACGCACTCGGTGGGGTTGTCCATCCACGGCGACATCGCAGGCTCTGAGGAAGGGCACCCAGTACAGGCGCATGAACCGACCCATGGGTGTGCCCGGTCCCACTCGAACCAACGTCTCATTGTCTTGGGGAGAAAGCATGAGGCGGATTAAATTGGTTGAACCTTAGGACATTTTAAACATCTTGACGTATGATTTGGCAAGCGCTTAGGATCGTTGAATGGTTGAACCTAAAGGGGTGATGGACATGCAAAGTCGGCGAGGATGGACGGTGCGCGTGCTGGGCCTGATAGGGTGTTTGTTGGGGGCGGCAGTCCCGTCGCAAGCTCAGGGCACCGACGCATTTCCGAACAAGCC
Source organism: uncultured Rubrivivax sp. (assembly GCA_964498795.1). Lineage (GTDB taxonomy): Bacteria > Pseudomonadota > Gammaproteobacteria > Burkholderiales > Burkholderiaceae_C > Rubrivivax. The sequence goes on from CAZCJB010000030.1 coordinate 18,122, forward strand.
GGTGCGGATCGTCATTCCGACAGCGCCGGGCGGAAATTTGGACATCCTGGCACGTCTGGTGGCAGAAAAGTTGTCAGCCACGTGGGGACAGCAGGTGATTGTCGAGTCCAAGGCAGGTGCCAACACGGTCTTGGCCACCACGGCGGTGGCCAAGTCGCCTGCCGACGGCTACATCGCATTGTTCACCATCAGTGGATTTGTACAGAACTTGGTACTTCGCAGCGACACGCCGTACAAGGCGTCGGACTTGGCGCCGGTATCGTTGGTGGCCTCGTTCCCCATTGCCATGGCGGCCAATTCGTCGCTGAGTGCCAACAATTTGAGTGAGCTGGTGGCCCTGGCCAAACAAAAGCCCGGGAGCTTGAGCTTTGGAAGTTATGGTGTGGGCTCGGGAGCCCACATCATTGGCGAAGGTTTGAACAAGGCAGCGGGCATTGAGATCACCCACGTGCCTTACAAAGGTGAAGCCGCGTCGTTCCCAGACCTGGTCAGCGGGCAAATTCAGTTGGCATGGGGCTCTGTGGGCTTTTACGCGCGGCAATTGTCCACCGGGAAAGTCAAGCTGATCGCGGTGGCCAGCCCGAAGAGGCTCAAGGATTTTCCATCGGTACCCACATTGTCTGAGGCGGGCTTTGCCGATGTGAACTTGGCCGGCTGGGGAGGCATGTTTTTGCCTGCAGGCACGCCAGCAGCGGTGGTGGACAAGTGGTCGCAAGAGGTGCGACGGATCACCAACTTGCCCGATGTGCAAAAGAAGATTTACGAGATGGGTTTTGAGCCCATAGGCAATTCGCCTGGAGAATTCTCGCAAGTGATTGCAAGTGACTTGCAGAAGTGGGGCGCGGTTGTCCGAGCCAATAACATCAAAGCTGAGTAAGCCCGCTGCGCAGGGCTGGGCCGCACTGGCGCCGGCCTGGCCCATCTTGTTCGGTGTCACGCTCATGTTGACGCTGTCTTCGGGCTTGCGCCAGAGTTTGGGCATCTTCGTGCCTCCACTCACACGAGAGGTGGGCATCAGTGTGTCGGAGTTCACGCTGGGCGTGGGGGTGCAAAACCTCACCTGGGGGCTGTTGCAACCCCTCACCGGCGCGGCGGTCGTGCGATGGGGCTTTCGGCCGATCATGCTGCTGGGGTCTCTGACCTATGTGGCGGCCATGCTGACCTTGGCCACCGCCAACAGCTTGGTGGGTGTGGTGCTGGGGGCAGGCGTGGGCGTGGGTGTGGCGGTGTCTTGCACGGCCAATGCCATCGCACTGGCGGTGAGTTCACGTGTGGTGACACCCGAGTGGCGCAGCGCAGTGATGGGCATGGTCTCGGCGGGGGGCTCCCTGGGCGCCTTGCTGGCCGCTCCGCTGGGGCAGGCGATTGCGCAGGGCGCTGGATGGCGCATGGGCCTGTTCACCTTTGCGGCCCTGGCGCTGCTGATGATTCCCGGCGCTTGGTGGGGAGGGCGAGTGGACCAACAACCCCCGATTGCCCACCCACCTGGCGAGCAACCCCGAGCAGCTCAGGCCTTGCGGCAGGCGTTGTCGCGTCCGGCCTTTGTGGTCATGTCGCTGGCCTACTTTGTGTGTGGCATGCAGTTGGTCTTCTTGACCACGCACCTGCCGTCTTACTTGGACCTCTGCGGCATGGACCCCATGCTCAGCGCGCAGGCTCTGGCCATGATTGGGGGCTTCAACGTGTTGGGCAGCTTGTTTTTTGGCTGGGCCGGCGGTCGTTGGAACAAGCAGGCCTTGTTGGGCTTGTTGTACCTGACGCGCTCGAGTGTGTTCATTCTTTACTTTTCTTCGCCGCCCACGCCGATGGGCACCTTGATGTTCGCCTCGGCCATGGGTTTTCTCTGGCTGGGCGTGAGCCCCTTGATTGCAGGATCGGTGGTGGAAATGTTTGGCTTGCGATGGCAGGCCATGATCAGCGGCGTGGCCTTCATGAGTCACCAGCTGGGCAGCTTCACAGGTGCCCTGGGTGGCGGCTTGCTCTACGATGCGTTGGGGTCTTACACCCTGGCTTGGCAATTGGCCGTGGGTTTGGGCTTGTCTGCTGGTGCAGCACAACTGGCCTTTGCGATCTGGCGCCCGGTGACACCGGCACGCCCGGCGGCCTGACGCGGCCAGACCGGGCGGAAGCTGGCGTCACTTCAGCAGATCGCGCGCAATCACCATGCGTTGAATCTGGTTGGTGCCTTCGAAGATCTGAGCCAACTTGGCATCGCGCATCATGCGCTCCACCGGATAGTCCATGGTGTAGCCGTAGCCGCCAAACACCTGCACCGCATCGGTGGTGACCTTCATGGCCATGTCGCTGCCGAAGCATTTGGCCATGCTGGCCAAGGTGTTCAGACGCGGCCAGTCGCCCACATCGCCCGCCCGCGCACACTCGTAGACCAGAGCACGCGCCGCTTCAATTTGGATGGCCATGTCGGCCAGCATGAAGGACACACCCTGAAAGTCGGCGATGCTTCGCTTGAACTGTTTGCGTTCCTTGGCATAGGCCACTGAGGCGTCCAGAGCCCCTTGTGCCAACCCCACGCATTGAGCGCCGATGGTGGGGCGGTTCAAGTCCAGCGCACGCAGACTGGCGCGAAAGCCTTTGCCTTCGTCACCGATGAGGTTTTCAGCCGGAACTCGGACATTGTCTAGAAAGATCGGCGTGTTGGGGGCGCCACGCCACCCCATCTTGCGTTCATGCCGTCCGAAGGTGATGCCCTTCATTTTCTTGGGTTCGATCACAAAGGCACTGATGCCGTCGCCACCACCTTCACCGCTGGTACGCGCCATCAGCACGATGTAATCCGCATCCACGCCGTAACTGCACCACTGCTTGCGTCCATTGATGACGTAGCTGTCGCCGTCTTTCACGGCGCGGGTGGCCATGGCACTCACATCAGAGCCCGCCTGGGGTTCGGAGATGGCGATGGCGGTGACCACCCCCCCTTGAGCAATCTGGGGTAAGAATCGCTGCCGCTGCTCTTCCGTGCCGAAATGCAGCAAAGGCATGACGAACATGGTGTTGAGTCCGGCAATGGAGCCGCAGGCGGGTGAGAAGCGTGAAATCTCTTCGCGCGCAATACACACCATGGTCAGGTTGCCTTCTGGGCCACCGTATTTTTCGGGCACCCACAATTGCATCAAACCCATTTCACCGAAGAGTTTGACCAATTCCATGGGGAAGCGGTCATGCTCATCCACCTCGGCGGCGATGGGGGCCACATGCTTTTCCGCCATCTTGCGCACGCTGTCGCGAAAGGCGATTTGTTCTTCGGTGAAGTTCACATCGTTCTCCTGGTTGAGGACTGAATCAAGCTGAGCGGATCAAATGGCGCGTCCGCTGCCTTGCCAAAATGGGTCGCGCAAGTGGCGTTTGAAGATCTTGCCGCTGTCTTGTCGCGGCAGCGACGCATGAAAGTCCACGCGCTTGGGGACTTTGTAGCGCGCGAGTTTGCTGGCCAAGTAGTTTTGAACGTCTTGCGCGGTGAGATGAGCGCCTGGGGTGAGTTCCACAGCGGCTGCCAGCGATTCGCCAAATTCCTCATCAGGAATGCCAAACACGGCGCAGTCCTGCACGCCTGGGCATTGCAACAGGGCCATTTCAATCTCGGCGGGGTAGATGTTGGTCCCGGCTGAAATGACCATGTCGGATCGGCGGTCGCAGAGATAGAGATGTCCATCCTTGAGATAGCCCACATCACCCACGCTGATCAGTCCATCGCGCTCCACGGTTTGGCGCTTTCCGGGATGGTTGAGGTAGGTGAAGTCGGCATAGGCTGGCACACGCATGTAGATCTCGCCGATCTCGCCTTCAGGAAGTCGATGGCCTTGCTCGTCGTAAAAAGCGATGCGGGTGCCTGGGGTGGGAACCCCCACGCTGCCGGGATAGCGTAAGGCATCTTCTGGCGTGGCCAGGGTGGCCGTGCCAACCTCGGTGCCTCCGTAGGTCTCGTACACCACGGGCCCCCACCACTCCATGATCTGTCGCTTGACCTCGGCGGGGCACGGTGCGCCTGTGTGGGTGACCCAGCGGATGGAACTGATGTCGTAGCGCTTGCGCACCGATTCGGGCAACTTGAGCAGGCGCACGAACATGGTCGGCACCATCACCGCATTGGTGATGCGATGCCGTTCAATGGCGGCCAAGGTCTCTTCGGGGTCGAATTTGGATTGCAACACCAAGACTTCGGCGTTGGGCAAGGCTTGTCGACCGTAGGCGTTGGGTGACGCGTGGTACAGCGGTCCGGCCACCAACGCCCGTACCCCAGGCACCAAACCATAGACACGGGCAATCATGTCCATGTAGGCCTGGGCCTGCTCAGGCGTGGAGGCCTCTCGCTGGACCCCCTTGGGATGTCCCGTGGTGCCAGAGGTGTAGATCATGGTGGCGCGGGTGCGCAGAGGCGGGCCATCCCAGGGCTCGAACCTTTGGCACCATTGGGGCCACACCCGGTCGGTCTCAGCCAACCGAAGCAGATCCGTGGACAGTTGGTATCGATGGGCGACTTCCGCAGGCGTGGGCACCACCAGCACTTGAATCGACTCGGGGATGCATAGGCGCAAGGGGGCGAGCAAGTCGGCATGGACCACCAAGACCTTGGGCCGCGCGTCGTCCAAGATATAACGCACCTCATCGGCCTTGCCATGCCAATTGATGGGCACGCAGTAAGCGCCTAGGGCAGCCGCCGCTTGTTGCGCTTCGAAGAAGGCAAAGTCATTGCGCAGCAAGAGGGCCACAATGTCGCCCTCGCGAACGCCCAGGGCGTGCAGGCCGCGGGCGGCGCGACGGGCTTGCAGCAAGACCTCCTCGCGCGAGATGCCTCGATCGTCCAAGTAGAGGGTGGGTGCGACCATCAAAACTCCTGGGCCCCATCCCACCAAGGGTAGCTCGGTGGCATGTCTCGCGTGACCAGGTCAGGAAATCGTGCAGGCCGTTTTTGCATGAACGACGCCACGCCTTCTTTGGCATCGGCGGACTGACGGCGTTGTTCGATGAGGGGACTTTCGATGGCATGGGCCACATGAGGGCCCTGCGCACCTTGCATGCGCCACATGAGTTGGCGAATGAGTGCCACCGACACGGGAGCACTTTGCGACACCAGTTCGTTGGCGAACTCATGCGCCCGCGTCATCAGCTGGTCGGGCTCACAAATCTCTCGAATCAACCCCACCTGCATCGCCTCTTGAGCGTCTACCAGGCGACCCGACATGGCCCACTCCAGGGCCCGTGAAATGCCCACTACGCGGGGCAGAAACCAACTCGCACAGCCGTCGGTGACGATGCCCCGGCGTGCAAACACAAAACCGATGCGGGTGTGCGGCGTGGCCAAGCGAACGTCCATGGGCAGCAGCATGGAGGCACCCACGCCCACGGCAGCACCTTGAATGGCGCCAATCACCGGCTTTAAGCAAGCAAAGAGACGACGCGCCAGGATTCCGCCACCATCACGCCCAAGCTCTTCCGGTCGTGCATCTTGGGGCTGGCCGAACGCGCGCGCACCGGACGACAGGTCAGCCCCTGCACAAAAGGCCTTGCCCTGGCCAGTGATGATGACAGCTCGTACGCCATCATCTTGGTCGACCCGGTCGAGTGCCGCGCAAAGCTCGCGTCGCATCTTCACCGTCATCGCATTCATGGCGTCGGGCCGGTTCAGGCGGAGGGTGGCAATCGAACCCGTTTGCTCCCAAATGAGCGTGTCGAAAGATGGCGGAGTCATGAATGCGGTCATGGGAGTCAGACCTGTCCGCGCAGGTGTGATGAGGCGAGTCGGTGGGCCAGTTGGTGGCTGTGGCCGAACCAGTGATCGGCCACATGCACGCGGCGAAGATAGTGGCCTACCGCATATTCTTCCGTCATGCCGATGCCGCCATGGCAGTGGATGGCGCTTTCACACACCTGCCTGGCGTAGCGCCCCAAAATGAGCTTGGCTTGCAAGACTTCGCGGTGACTGCCC
>CAZCJB010000031.1:0-23540 GCA_964498795.1 uncultured Rubrivivax sp.
CGTGCGGCGCGCTCGGTGCCGATGACACCTCCGGCGCCGGCCACGTTTTCGATGACCACGGTTTGCCCCAGCCGCTTGCCAAGTTCGGGCGCCACCCAGCGAGCCACTGCATCCACATTGCCACCCGCGGCATAGGGGACGATCAGAGTGATCGGCCGCGTGGGGTAAGGCGCATGGGCCGGCATCGTGGCTTGCACGAGGTTTTGAGCGTGCGCCGCCACGAAGGGCAGGGCGGCCGCGGCGGCCATGGCAAGCGCGAGCCAGCGGGCTCCTGCACGGCGTTTCGTGGAGTCGGGGGACATAGGGAGGCTCAATTTCCTTCAAACACGGGCTTTTGCTTGGCCACAAAAGCCCGGTAGGCCCGACCGTAATCGCGCGTTTGCATGCAGATGGCCTGGGCCTGAGCCTCGTTGTCGATGGCCTCATCGATGCCCATGCTCCACTCCTGGTGGAGGCAGGCTTTGGTGATGCCGTGAGCAAAGGTGGGGCCGTCTGCCAACTCCGCGGCCCAGTCTTGCGCTTCTTGCAAGACGGCTTCGGGTTCGACCATGCGGTTGAAGAAGCCCCAGCGATCCCCTTCGGTGGCCGTCATGACCCGGCCGGTGTAGAGCAACTCTGCAGCGCGCCCCGAGCCAATGATGCGAGGCAAGAGGTTGCAAGCTCCCATGTCGGCGCCGGCCAAGCCCACCCGGGTGAACAGGAAGGCCGTCTTGGCGCGCGGCGTGCCCACCCGCAAGTCGCTGGCCATGGCCAAGATTGCACCCGCACCGGCACAGATGCCATCCACCGCGGCAATGATGGGCTGAGGGCAATGCCGCATGGCCTTGACCGCATCACCCGTCATGCGGGTGAAGTCGAGCAGTCCTTGCATGTCGCCACTCTCTTGCATGTGCACCAACGGGCCAATGATTTCGTGGACATCGCCGCCCGAGCAAAAGTTGCCGCCGGCACCCGTGATGACCACGGCCTTGATGTCGGCGGCGTACTTCAGGTCGATGAAAAAGTCTCGCAGCTCACCGTAGGAGTCAAACGTGAGGGGATTCTTGCGCTCCGGACGGTTCAAGGTGATGGTGCCGACCTTGCCCTGCACCGACCAGGAGAAATGCTGGGCGTGGTAGTCGGCGGCGCGGAGCTTTTTCATGTGAAACCTTCCAGGCTTGCGGGAGACACGGTCGGCGCAGCAGCCATGCTGCTCAAGAGGACCCAAGTGGATGTGGACCCCGGATGCGAACCATTTTAGGGAGCAGGCGGGGCGTTTCGGCAGCGGGCTTGACAAATCCAGAACTGTGATTATGATCAGCTGTATACACATACAGCTTTCACAGGAGCCTCTCATGCCCAGCAAGATTCGCCATCATTACCAGCCCAAGTCTTTGCGAGTGCCAAATTGGCTGCGCCAGGTGTGGTTGATGCTGTAAAACCGCATTTGCCGATCGCCGCTGCGTCAGCGCTGTCCTCCTCAATGGGACAATGCGCGTCTGTTCTCTGACGCGCCTCATGCAGCACAACATCTCACAAAACACGGGGTCTGATCTCCCCTCGCCCTGGGATCACGACCACGCGTTTCACACCGGCTCCGAGGCGGCCGAACGAGGCACGCGCTGGGTGATGTGGATCACGGCGGCCATGATGGTGGCCGAGATTGCGGCAGGGTGGTGGTACAACTCCATGGCCCTGCTGGCCGACGGCTGGCACATGAGCTCTCACGCCGTGGCAATTGGGCTGTCCGCCATGGCTTATGCCACGGCCAGAAAGTACGCCACCGACCCCCGTTTTGCGTTCGGCACCTGGAAGGTGGAGGTGTTGGGGGGATTTGCGAGCGCGGTGTTTCTGCTAGGCGTGGCCGCTCTGATGGTGGTGGCCTCGGTGGAGCGTCTGTTATCGCCCCAAGCCATTCATTACCAAGAGGCGGTGGTGGTCGCGGCTGTGGGCTTGGCGGTCAACCTCGTGTGTGCCTGGATCCTCGGGCGGGCCCATCATGACGGGCACGGGCATGGGCACGGGCATGGTCAAAGCCATGGGCATGCCCACCACCACCATGGTCATGACCACAGTCACGGTCACCCGCATCATCAAGACCTGAACCTCCGTTCAGCTTACCTGCACGTGATGGCCGATGCGGCGACTTCGGTGCTGGCGATTGTGGCTTTGTTGGGTGGATGGTTTTATGGGTGGTCTTGGCTGGATCCTGTCATGGGTCTGGTCGGGGCGGTGCTGGTGGCGGTGTGGGCCAAGGGGCTCGTGCAAGACACGGCCCGGGTGCTGCTGGACCGAGAAATGGACCACCCCGTGGTGGATGAAATTCGTCAGGCGGTGGAGTCTCCCCCCCACGACCCACTCCAAGGGGATGCCCCGGGCCAGGTCCGTGTCACGGATCTCCACGTCTGGCGCGTGGGCAAAGAGGTTTATTCTTGCGCCATGACCGTGGTGACTCGCGACCGATCTCTGACGGCCGAGCGCCTGCGCAAACGCTTGTCGGTGCACGAAGAAATCGTGCACTCGACGATCGAGGTGCACCATTGGCCCGCTCAATGAGATGAGTTCCATGCAAACCCAAGTCTGCATCATTGGTGGTGGCCCCTCGGGGCTGATGTTGTCGCAGTTGCTGCATCTCAAGGGCATCGAGACGGTGGTGTTGGAGCGGCAGAGCCGTGAGTACGTGCTCAGCCGAATTCGTGCGGGGGTGCTGGAACACGGCTTTGCCCGGTTGATGCGCGAAGCACAATGCGGCCAGCGCATGGACCGTGAAGGCGAAATCCATGATGGTTTTTTCATTGCGCACCAAGACGAACTCAAGCGGGTGGACCTGCACCGCTACAGCGGCGGCAATTCGGTCATGGTGTACGGCCAGACCGAATTGACGCGCGATCTGTACGAGGCCCGCGATCGCATGAATGGCGTGGTCATCCACAACGCTGAAGACGTGCAACCGCATGACATTGCCAGCGCGTCGCCGTTTGTGACATACCGCCGAGGCGATGAGGTGGTGCGTGTTGATTGCGACTTTGTCATTGGCGCTGACGGCTTTCACGGGGTGAGCCGCAAGTCCATTCCCAAGGACGTCTTGCGTGAGTATGAAAAGGTTTATCCCTTCGGCTGGCTGGGGGTGTTGTCACGCACCAAGCCCGTATCGCCAGAACTGATTTACGCCAAACATGAGCGTGGGTTTGCGCTGTGCTCGCTGCGATCCCAAGTGCTCAGTCGGTATTACATCCAAGTGCCTTTGACCGACTCGATCGAGAATTGGTCGGACGATGCATTCTGGGCGGAGCTCAAACGCCGACTGCCTGCAGAGGTGTCAGCCCGATTGATCACCGGACCTTCCATCGAAAAGTCCATCGCACCGTTGCGCTCTTTTGTGGCTGAGCCCATGCGGTACGGCAATTTGTTCTTGGCCGGAGATGCCGCCCATATCGTGCCTCCGACCGGGGCGCGGGGGCTGAACAGCGCGGGGTCGGACATCTATTACCTGTACCACGCCCTGGTCCAGTATTACCAGGAAGGCCGTAGCGAAGGGTTGGAGTCCTATTCTGCCAAGGCTCTGGCGCGGGTGTGGAAGGCCCAACGCTTCTCTTGGTGGCTGACCACGCTGCTGCACACCTTTCCGCAGGATTCCGACTACGACCGTCAGCTCAAGGACGTGGACATGGCGTATTTATTTTCCTCACAAGCGGCGCAGCAGTCGCTGGCAGAGAACTACGTCGGGCTGCCTTATTGAGCCGCTGACAGCATCCACCCCCGTCATTGCGAGGGCCCAAAGGGCCCGCGGCAATCTGTGGCCACCGCATTACCTCAAAAACGCGTCGTACGTGGTCTTGAGGATGAGCGCGCTCACCACACCGATGAACACTTTGCGCACAAAGCCAGCACCATGGCGCAGGGCCAGGCGAGAGCCCAGTAACCCGCCTGCCACATTGGCCACTGCCATCAACCCCGCCACATGCCACAGCACATGGCCTGTGGCCGCAAACGTGATCAGCGCGGTCGCGTTGCTGGCCACGTTCACCACCTTGGCCGAGGCGGAGGCATTGAGGAAGTCATAGCCCAGCAACCGCACAAACAAGAAGATGAAAAAGCTGCCGGCCCCGGGGCCCAAGAAGCCGTCGTACCAACCGACAGCCAGGCCAATAAGGCCGGCCAGCCCCAGACCGACCCAGCCGCCATCTCGGGGTTGGTGGTCTTGTCCCAGGTTCTTTTTGGCCAGGGTGTAGATCAGCAAACCCACGAGCACCACGGGCAGCAACTTGCGCAGGAACGTGGGGTCCATGCGGGCGACCGTCCAGGCGCCCAAGAAGGCGCCCGCGATGGCCATGGCCGATGCTGCCAGTAGCACGCGCCAGCGCAGTTCCACCCGCTTGCTGTATTGCCAAGAGGCCATGAGCGTGCCCCATACCGACGCGCTCTTGTTGGTGCCCAGCAGGGTCGCCGGGGGTGTTTGGGGGAACGTGGCGAAGAGGGCCGGGACCAAAATCAGCCCGCCACCGCCCACAATTGCATCGACCAAGCCTGCAAAGAACGAGGCCAGCGCGCTGAGGAGATATTCCATCAATGTCGATTTGCGTGCATCAAGCCGAAAATTCTTGGCGATGCATCCAGGCTGCGTGTTGCGGTGCGCGCTTGGTATGGCTCCACTCTTCCAACATGTCCCACTTCACTTCGTCCAACTGACGGTACATCTCAGGAGTTCCTACGTCCGCCGACAACTCCAGGCGGTGTCCGTTGGGGTCGAAGAAGTAAATGCTTTTAAAGATGGTGTGGTCGGTCACTCCCACCACCTCGATGCCATCGGCTTCAAGGCGGGCTTTGGTGTCTTCGAGCGTTTTGACGCTGTCGACCTTGAAGGCGATGTGTTGCACCCAAGCCGGGGTGTTGGGGTCGCTGCCCATCTCGGGTGAGTTGGGGAGTTCAAAAAAGGCCAGCACGTTGCCACTGCCCGCATCCAGGAAGACGTGCATATAGGGGTCGGGCGCCTTGGTGGAGGGGACTTGGTTTTCGGCAATGGCCAAGACAAAGTCCATGTTCAGGTACTTGCCATACCACTGCACAGTTTGCTTGGCGTCCTTGCAGCGGTAAGCCACATGGTGGATTCTTTCAAGTTGCATGGCGTGCTCCTGAACCGAGAGGGCAACCGCGCCCACCGTCCTCAGTTTATTCGGCTTTGAGAGCGCCGCGTCGAATTTGATCGCGTTCCAGGCTCTCAAACAGTGCTTTGAAATTGCCCTCTCCGAAGCCCTCGTCGCTCTTGCGTTGTATGAACTCGAAAAAGACTGGTCCGAGCAGCGTCTCCGAAAAGATCTGAAGCAGTAAGCGCTTTTCCCCGCCCTGGGTATTGCCGTCGAGCAAAATGCCGCGCGTTTGAAGCTCTTGCACAGGCTCGCCGTGGCCAGGTAGCCGCTCAGACAGCATCTCGTAATAGATGTCGTTGGGAGCAGTCATGAGCGGGATGCCCGACAGTTGCAGCGCATCAACGGTGCCAATGAGGTCGTCCGTGAGGAGGGCAATGTGTTGAATGCCCTCGCCGTTGAACTTCATCAGGAACTCTTCGATTTGCCCAGTGCCGCCTTTTCCGGATTCTTCGTTCAGGGGAATGCGGATGAGGCCGTCGGGCGCCGTCATCGCCCGCGATGTCAAGCCGGTGTACTCACCTCGGATGTCAAAGTAGCGGATCTCACGGAAGTTGAAAAGCTTCTCGTAATAGCTGCCCCAAAACGCCATGCGTCCTCGATACACGTTGTGGGTGAGGTGATCGATGATCTTCAGGCCGTGGCCGACGGGGTGGCGCGGCACGTCTGGCAGCCATTCAAAGTCGATGTCGTAAATGCTCTTGCCGTCTTCGTAGCGGTCGATCAAATAAAGCGCGGCACCTCCGATGCCTTTGATCGCGGGCAGGCGCAGTTCCATGGGGCCGGTGGGCACCTCGATGGGTTGGGCGCCGAGTTCGAGCGCGCGCGAGTAGGCCTTGTGAGAATCCTTGACACGGAACGCCATGGCACACGCGCTGGGCCCGTGTTCGGCCGCAAAGTAGCCTGCAAGGCTCTTGGGCTCTCGGTTGACGATGAAGTTGATATCGCCTTGGCGGTACAAGAGCACGTCCTTGCTGCGATGTCGGGCCACCAGGCTGAACCCCATCTTTTCGAACAGCGGCTCCAAGACATGGGGTGCGGGCGAGGCAAATTCGACAAATTCAAAGCCCATCAGGCCCATGGGGTTGTCAAAGAGGTCGGGCATGGCGTGTTCTCAATGTTGTGTGGTGCACGAGGCTGCCGCCTTGAAGGTCTTGGGAAGTCCAGCACGCCAGAGCGTGCCATGGTTGGGTTCACCTGGAAGCCAATCCACCACCTGTTGACGCAAGGTCAGGAGGGTCGGGAGGTCGATGCCCGTGTCGAAGCCCATGGATTCCAGCATGAAGGCCAAGTCTTCGGTGGTGGCGTTGCCGCTGGCACCTGGGGCGTAGGGGCAACCGCCCAAACCGGCCAGAGAGGCATCGAATCGAGTGATGCCCAGGGACAGCGCCGCGGCTACATTGGCCAAGGCCAAGCCTCGCGTGTCATGAAAGTGCCCACAACAGAGCGCGGCGCCCGCCACTTTGAGAGCGGCCTCAAAAAGTTGCGTCACCTGGGTTGGCGCGGCATAACCGACGGTGTCGGCCAACCCGACCCGGTCAGCGCCAACGTCCAACAATCGCTGCAACAAGCGCAGCACCTCTTGCGGTTGGACTTCGCCCTGCAGGGTGCAGCCAAAGGCCGTGCTGATCGTCACCTCGATCAAGGTTCGGCTCGCCACCGAATCACGGGCCGCGCGAATCGCCGCCACCTCATCGATCATCTCGTCCGGTGTCTTGCGCACATTGGCCAAGCTGTGGGCATGACTGGCGGACAAGGGGACCAACAATGCATCGGCCCGAGCAGCGATGGCTCGTTGAGCGCCGCGCACATTGGGGACGAGCACCGAGGCGAACAAGCCCGGGACGGTCTTGGCGAAGGCCAAAACCTGTTCCGTATCCGCCAATTGAGGAAGGAGCTTGGCTGGAACGAATGAGCCGACTTCAATCTCATGCTGCCCGGCAGCCACCGCCCGCGCAATCCACTGACACTTGTGTGCGGTGGACATCACCGTGCTCAGGCTTTGCAGCCCATCGCGCAAACCCACCTCACGAATCACAACCGGTAGCGTGTGTGGAAGGCTCATGGAAGATTGATGTGATGCTTCAAAGTGAGAAGTCTAGCCCCTTCCGTGGTGGATGGCTTCATGCCTGTGCGGGATGGGGCTCTCTCCGAATGGTTCTATCATTGACCCTATGAGCTTACCCACCCGTGTCGCCTTTCTCGAGCAGGACTTGCCCACTGACGAAGATCGGCAGATGTTGAGCGAATCGCTCCGAGGATTTCTCAGCACCCATTGGCCGTCTCAGCATGCAGTGCGCTCCGCGAGTGACCCCGACGTCGTTCGCCGACTGTGGCAGGGTTTGGCCGACCAAGGGTTGATGTCACTCGGTTCCCAGCCTGGCGAAGGCGGGGTGCGCGAAATGGTAGTGGTGATGGAGGCCTTGGGTCGCGCCAGTGCACCGATCCCTTTTCATGGTGGCGCCGTGCTTCAATGGCTGGCACGCACTCGAGGTCTAGAGGCGGTAGCCCTCCTCAATGCGGCCGATATTCATGGCGACGCTGAGGCCTTCCGATGGGCGGTCATGCTCGATCCGACTGGCGTGAAGTGGCAATCTGCCTCGAAGGATGGGTCAGACCTCCACCTGAGCGGGACCTTGCATGCCGTGGAGGCTGCATGCTGCGCCACGCATCTGCTGGTCGTCAGCCCTTCGGGAAGCTTGTGCGTGGTTCCTCTGCAGTCCTCTGCGGTTCGCGTGACGCCGGCGCGTGTGCTGGGCATGGAGGGTTACCAGCAAGTGGTACTCGATAGGGCCCGAGCCCACGTGTTGCCGTTTGAAAGCTCACCGGTGAATCTCGCCACACGTCTGGTCCGTCTGCTCGCCCTGGCCAGGGCACTCGGTGCGGCGCGACAGGCCTTCGAAAGTGCCGTCGACTATGCCAAAGAGCGACGACAGTTCGGGCAGCCGATTGGTCGGTTTCAAGCCGTGGCCCACAAACTGGCCAATGCGTGGATGGCTTTGGAAGGCACCACGCGCATGGTGGAACACGCGGCATGGCAGGCAGACTTGGGCAACCCGCAATGGGTTTATGCCGCCTCGGCGGCCGTGGCCTACGGCAGCACGGCCCTGCGCCAGGTGTCTTTAGAGACTCATCATGCCTTCGGGGCCATTGGGTACGCCGAGGAGCACGAGGCGCCGCGGCATTTCCGGCGCGTCCACCTCGACACCTTGGGCTGGGGCGGCCCAGCCTCCTCGCGCGCTGATCTCGCGGCGTCGTTGTTGGATGGCGAATGGACGGGTTTGCCGGAGATTGACCTGGGCGAGGCGGGCAACGTCTTCCGCGATCAGGTGAGACAGTGGTTGCGTCTGCATTGGAGTGGCGAAAGAAAGGCCGCCTTTGACCAGCGACCGTTTCATGATCGGGAGTTTGATGCCGACTTCGCCAAGGACCTGGGGGCCACAGGATGGATCGGCTTGGGATGGCCCCGTGTGCATGGCGGTCAAGCACGCACGCCGCTCGAGCAAATTGCATTTTGGGAGGTCATGGAAAAGGCGCAGGCCCCGAGAGTGGGGGCCTCGGTTCAAGCCAACGCCTTGATGATGCATGGCACCGAGGCCCAGCGCGTGCGCTACTTGCCCGAAATTCTCTGTGGCCAGGCCATGCACGGCATGGGTTACAGCGAGCCGCAGGCGGGGTCCGACCTGGCGGCACTCACCACCTCGGCCGTGCGTGTGAGTGACGAGCGAGGCGAGGGTTGGGTCATCAACGGACAAAAGATCTGGACCACCACCTGGTGGGGTCAATACATGTTCCTTGCCGCACGCACCGACCGTGATGCAAAGCCACCGCACGCGGGCATCAGCATGTTCATCGTGCCCATGAGCGCACTGGGCATCACGGTCAAGCCTTCTACGACGATGTATGACGGCACGTTTGCCAACATTTTTTATGACAACGTGTGGGTGGCTGCCGACGCTCTGGTGGGCCCAGAGAACGGAGGCTGGAAGGTCTTGATGGACGCCCTGGCCAACGAGCGAGGCAGTGTGGGGGGTGGCATTGTGCTCAAGGTGGCCCACGCCTTTGAGTGCTTGTGCCAAGAGGTCAGGGTACGCCCCGAGCTTTGCCAGGACACCCTGGTGCGTGACCGTCTGGGCCAACTTGCGGCCGATATCGAGGTGGGCCGGCAGCTCATGATGCACTGTGCCGTGTTGGCCGAATCGGGGTCTACGCCGCCTGAGATGGGCGCATTGAGCAAGGTGTTCTCTGGAGAGCTCTTCGAGCGCTTTGGAGAAGCGGCCTTGGAAATTTTGGGCCCGCAGGCCTGGCTCTCGCAAGAGGCACCTGACTCCCTGCGTCAGGGTCGCTTTGAGCAAAATCTTCGGCATTCGCTGATGTGGGTCATCAGCATTGGAACCAATGAAATTCAACGCAACCTGATCGCACAGCGGGCCTTGGGGTTGCCACGATAGACCGCGCTCAGCGGGTTGGATGACTCATGGACGTCATGGAGCAGGGTCAAAGCAGGCTTTGAGCTGGCCCACTGACCCTGCCAGCATGTGCGAGGCGTCAGTGCTTGGCGTGTCCACCGTGGGGCATGGCGTCAGCTGGCAAGGAGGCCATCAGCGTGGGGTCGAGCATGCCGAAGATCATGGCCACGTGAGCGACCACCAGGAACACGGACACGGCCGTGGCATGCCAGGTCATTCTTTGGTCGTGGGTCCAGTGCGCACCCACCCAGCGCAAGTCGATCAAGGCCATGGTACCCAAAGGCAATACGCTCGACAGGTAAAAGCCCACGGCAATCATGTCAACCGGACCGCGCCATTGACCCGACTGTGTCAAGGGAATGACGGCGTTGAAGAGCAGATAGAAGAACACGCCAAGAAAGTAGGCGCCCCCCAGGATGCTCGCCGTGCGGTTGAGCACCCACAGCAAGCCCGCCTGGCCTCGACGCAAAAGGACGAAAAACTCTGTGATGGCCACCGTCTCGGCCAGGATGACGGGCACAGCCATAAAAAGAATCAAATTCCAAGGCTGGTTGTCAGCCAGCAGTTCCATGTAGTGGGTCATGTTCATGATGGGATCCTATGGTTCAGAGAGATCTTGAGAGTTGTCCAGGGTGTCAAAGATGGCTTCGTCGCTGCACTCCTCGCCATGACGGGAACCTCTCGCTGAGGTCCTCGCCATGACGCAGATTCATCGCCACGAGGCGAGAAGTCGCCTTGACAACGCATGACTCCGTCATGGCGAGCGCCGAAGGCGCGTGGCCATCTTTGAGGGGCATGGGGCACCCCTTGACCCGTGTCAAGCGATGGGCGGTGGCGTGTCGGGAGCGACGGTCCGGCCCATGGGCAACGGCTTGAGGACGGCAGGGGCCGATCCACGTGCAGCCCTGTGTGCCAGGGTCAGCGGGCTGCCTCCCATGGCCCATGCCATGTGACAGCACAAAGAGGCGGCGCATCCGCCATCCAGATTGAGCCCCGTCTGGCTGGCGCGATCGGATGCTGCGCTGGCGTGGTGCTCCTCGGGGTGACAGGGCAGTTCGGTGGCCGTGGCACTGATTGGCACAGAAGGATCAGGCAGCGGAGGCAGCGAAGGCAATGCGCTCGCGACAGAAATGGCCGACAAGAATGTGGAGCAGACGACGACCCGGGTCGTCAGCGCGACCCAAGACCGAAGGATTTTGCGTGTGACCGGGAACCCACCACTCATGCCCGTAGCATATCTCCACATCCTGACGTTCGGCCATCTCATCGGGGTATCCTTGTTGCAAATCAAGGAGATTTGTTCATGAACCGCCGAGACCTGTTGTCGAGCTCCCTGGCTTTGGGCGTGAGCGCCTGGGTGCCTTCCCGGGCCTATTCCCGAGGAGATCGACTGCGTCTGGGCATCATCGGAACAGGCTTGCGAGGGCAGGTGTTGCTGCAAGAGCTCTTGAAGCGCACGGATGTGGAGATTGCCGGCCTGTGTGACATCGAGCCTCTCATGTTGGACAAGGCCTTGGGGCATATGGACAAGGCGGGCCGACCACGTCCTGCCACGTGGGGCGAAGACAGAGATCCTCACGCTTATCGGCGGATGCTGGACGCCAAGAGGCTCGATGGCGTGATCATTGCCACCCCTTGGGAGTGGCATGCGCCCATGGCCATTGATGCCATGACCGCGCGTGTGCCCGTGGGCTGCGAAGTGGTTGCAGGCCTCACCTTGCAGGATCATTGGGACGTCTTGAACGCCCAGCTGCAGACTTCGACCCCATACATGCTGCTGGAAAACGTGTGTTTCAGACGAGACGTGATGGCGGTCTTGCGCATGGTGAGGGAGGGGCTCTTTGGTGAGTTGATCCATTTGCAGGGCGGCTATCAACACGATCTTCGTGCGGTCAAATTCAACTCGGGCAACCCAGCCAAGCCTTACGGCGGTGGGGTTGAATTTGGGCCGAAGGGGTGGTCAGAAGCGCGCTGGCGCACGGACCATTCGGTCCATCGCAATGGCGAGTTGTACCCCAGCCATGGAATCGGTCCATGCGCCATGTGGGCACGCATCAACCGAGGCAACTGCATCACCCATCTGAACTCGTTTGCCACCAAAGCCCGAGGCCTCAAAGAGTATGTGCAAACTACGGGAGGACAAGACCATCCCAACGCCTCGGTCACTTTCAGTCTGGGCGATGTGGTGACCACTACCTTGGCGTGTGCCAACGGCGAAACCATCCTTCTGCAACACGACACCTCTTTGCCGCGCCCGTACTCTTTGGGATTTCGCGTCCAAGGCACCCGGGGCTTGTGGATGGACGTCAATCGATCGATTCACCTGGAGGCCGTAAGCCCGGCCCATCAATGGGAGGCGTTTGCGCCCTACCAGGAAAAATATGAGCATCCGCTGTGGAGGCGACAAGCCGCCCAAGCTGCGGGTGCAGGCCATGGTGGCATGGACTTCTTTGTGATTCAGGCTTTTGTGGAGGCCCTCAAGCAGGGTTCACCCATGCCCATTGACATCTACGATGCGGTGACCTGGAGTGCCATTACCCCTTTGTCTGAAATGTCGATACGCGCTGGATTTCAAACTGTGCCATTTCCCGATTTCACGGCCGGTCAATGGGCGAGCCGCTCCCCGATCTTTGCCTCGGAGGGTTGAGGCGAGGGGACCGTGTGTCAAGCCGCCAGCAGGGTGTCCCAGGACAGATCCCGCCATTGCGCCAGCGGCTGGGGTGAACCCGCCGCATAAAAGAAAGTGTTCACCTTGCCGCCGTCGATTTGCAATTCCACGCGATGACCTGAGGCGTCCGTGAGCATCAGTCGACCTGAAGACGGCATGAAGTCGCTGATGGGTTGCACGAACGAGCCAGGGGGTGAGGCGTTGGAGGCCAAGACCAGCGGGTCGGAATTGTCGCCAGAAAGGCCAAGGTGCATGGAGCCGAGGTTGAGGCGTCCTCCCACTTGCTGATGACGACCGGTGAGCGAACTGACGGTGACCACGTCGGCATCGAAAATTCCTGAGCGGATTCCGTTGGAGGTGCCCATCACACAACCTCTCAAGGCGATGCATGAGCGTTGCGTCGATCCCCAATCGTCAGTCACCTGCAATCGATAGGTGCCGCCTTCGAACGAGGTGCCCGCCACACTGAACGCAAGCAAGGCCCCTGAGGCGTCCAGCAGTGCGACATGAGCCAGCCCAGATTGCATCATCCGATTCACCCGCATGGACCAAGAGGCATCCACACCGCGCGGATCTTGCCCAGATTTGCAAGTTCGCAGGTCCATCTGCAAGATATCGCCTTCGGACAGCCGACCGTTGTGATCCACGTCAGTCCACTCGACGCGTTGCGTTCCAGACACGGAGCAATTGGCAGTGGGTGGCCCCATGGGTGAGGCGGACAGTGCCCAGTTTTCCAAGCTGTCGTAAACCCATGAGGAACTGACCGCCCAGACCACCGATTGCCCCAATGCGCGTGCCATCGCGTGAAAGTCATCCAGGCTGAAGGACGCTCCGGGCGAAGGGCCAGGAGCCCAAGGTTCACGAGCCACCTCCAACGAAGGTGGATCCGAGCCCGTGCCGTCGTCGCAGCCGGTGAGCCACAGGCTTGCGGTCGCCACACCGACGGCCGCGCGGGCCATGAAGTGCCGCCGTCCACGCGTGGCTGCTGGCCCCGAACGAGAAGCCAAAGAAAAGAGAGTCCCCATGCAATCTCCCACAAGGAGGATGCGGCCTCAGACCGCATGGGGATCAGACTACCGGTCGAACGGGTTCCTCTCGATGCGCCAGCTCATTGGCCCTTCCTTTTTCAAAGCCCTTGACGTGCCAAGGGAGCCCTGAGCGCCTCGCTCAAGCTGTTGAGGCTGTCTTCCAGGTGCACGCGCGCCATGGCGCTCCATCCGCTCTGTGCCAATGATTGACGCAGCTCGGCCTCGAGTTGGCGAGCCACATGGCGGTGAACGGCAGGCACATCGGCCGAGCTGCTCATGCTCGGCCGCAGCACCCCAGCCGCCAGACGCTTGACATGTTCGCGCTGCAGATTGCGCCGCAAAGTGTCGATATCACGCGAGGGTGCTTTGACCCGCAGCTCTGACCAGATGGCCTGAGACAGGCGATTCTGCACATCGGCATAGCTCAGCAAACTGCGCGGATTGTCCACCTTCGTTTCCGCATCGGCCAGTCGCGCACCCACCGCGTCGCTGATCAATGCGTCCAGGGCTGCTCTTTGAAGGGTCAAGACCGATTGCCCCAAACTGAAATCGACGCTGGCGATGCCTCGACTGCTAAAGCGATCGACCTGGTCGATGCCCAATCGGCTCATGATCTTGGGATCGAACTTGAAGCTGGAACTCGCGAACACTTCTTGGAGCACCAGATCCAGGGCTTGGCGTTGCCGCGCAGCCGGGACAGGGCTGATCAAGGGCTGATTGGCTCCGGCCAACACACGCTGGGTATAGGACCCACCCACGAACTTGGTCGCCATGGGGATCACACTCGAAAAGCTGCCCAATACGCGTTGGAGGTTGCGGCGGTACAGCGTCAGGTCATCCGTGGGTGCCAGCGGTCGGGCCAAGGTCCGCGTCCACAATTCCTTGGCGAGCTTGATCTGGCGCTGTGCGTAGGCCAGTGGGTCGTCACCGAGGTCGCGCTGATTGACCATCGGGTCGTATCCCATGACATCTTCGTCAGTCGCGAAGGTCAAGCTGGGGTCCTTTTGGCTGCGACCCGCGATTTCCGCCAATCCCGCCGCCTCTTGATCGGCGGAGAACTCGCGGTAGCCGTATTCAATGGCCCAGTAATCGTAGGCACCCAAGGTGGTCATCAGGATGTCGGCTTGCGGCTCACCCTCCAACGCCAAATTCAATCCGTTGTAGTCCATCACCGAATTGGAGATACCTCGCTCCTTGGTGAAGGCCGGGTCACGCAATTGAGCGGCCGTGATGCCCGTGGAGGCCTTGAAGTTGTGACGCAACCCCAGCGCATGTCCCACCTCATGCATGGTGACGTCTTTGAGCGCATTGCGAATGTAAGCATCGGCCTCAGGGCTGTTGGGATCGATGAGGCCTCGCGCGCTCAGCAATTCCAACCCCATGGCGACTTGCTCGACGGCCTGCTCTGCATATTCGCAAAGAGCCGCGTCATCATGGCCGTGCGCATGGCCGTGCCCTCGGGTCGTGGAGTCCTCGGCGACCAAGCGGGGCTGGGTGTCATTGACCCGATTGCGTGACAGGCGAGCCCACCCGTCGGGGATGATCGCTGCGCCTCGCAAGATTTCCCCCGTGCGGGGATCGGCTTGGCTCGGGCCCACGGCGGTGGCGCCTGGACCCTCTTGGGCGAACCAACGCACCGCCAGCATGCGCGTGCCTTCCAAAGTGGTCCATTCGGTGTTATCGGCTTGCTGCTCTAGGGCGATGGCGTTGCGAAAGCCCGCTCGCTCAAAGGCCTTGTTCCACTCCAAGATCCCCGCCTTGACCGCCTCACGCCACTTCAGCGGAATGTTGCGGTCCATCACCACGCGGATCGGTTCCTTGGGTTCCGAGACGGCTGCGGCGGGGTCCTTCTTTTCCAGGCGCCAACGGTGAATGAGATGGGTGCGCCGATCTTTGCCGTCGTCTTTGGTGAGGTCCAAGAAGGAATCTACAAAATAGCCCACGCGTGGATCGGCCACACGGGTCTTCATGGGGGCGGCCGGCAGCGGTGCCAGGGTGTAGGTGTAGGTCAAAAACAGACTGCGCGGATCCGGAACCACGTTCGGCGGTGACGGAAGTGCTGCCGGGTTGGGCGGCATAGGGCCGGCAAAGACGGGCGCCGCAGGCAACTTTGGGATGGCAAAGTGCGAGCGAATGCTGATGCTCGTACCCGATGCCGTGCTGCGGGACGACGTGATGCCCGAATTGGAGCGGTCCAAGGTGTAGGGCAAGCGGTAGGAGCCCTCGAGGCGAGTTTGCGTGCCGGTGATGTCGCCGCCCAGCAAGGCGTAGGCATCGATCAGCACCGATTTGCGCTGCGGGTGAGGTGCAGAGGCTGCAGGCGTGGACGCCAACAGGCTGTCCGAATAGCTTTCGCGGAGTGCCGTGGACAAGGGGGACCCTTCTCCTGCACGGATCTTAAGGTTTTGCGCCACCAACTGCACGTTGTTGCCGACCTTGCGCATGACCACCAATTGGCCCGTGGACATCAGGCCCGGCCAAAAGAAGCGCTCACCGAGTCCGTTGGCGAGCGAGGCAGAAAAGAAGAAAGGTTGATTCAGCCGATCCGCAGGAATTTCCAGCCAAACCTTGTCTTCTTTGGTCCACACGGGCAGATATCCCTCGGTGCGCTTGGCGTCTTTGATCACCTCGGCAAATGCCGGGGGTGCACCCGCAGCGCCTGCTGTCATGCGGGCGGCCAGAGCGCTGGCGACGGCTGCATTGCCCGCTGCAGCGCCTGAAGCGGAGGGGGAGACGGCGGAAGCTGCCCCAGCCGCTGCCACGGCCACTGGGGTTTTAGAGGACGCTGCAGAGGCCGCCTGCGCCGCTGCAGCACCGCCTGCCGAGTCTGATGTCAAGGTCGACAGCGGGGCACATCCGATCAGCGTGGCTGTGGCCAACACGAGGCTTGACAGAGCGAAAGTGGTGGACAGACAGGACTGCCGGGTGAGGTGGTGTGGGTACATCGTGAATGACCATTCAGATAACTGAAAAGCAGGATTATCCGCGCCTGCGAACTCACCATGGCCATGAGGGGAATTGCCGTGTCGCGAGCACCCGGATGAGGCATCGCCGGCACAATGGTTGGGTGGGAGATGTCACCCGCAAATGATCGTGATGAAAATGAGAGTGAATTTCAGAACTTTCAAATTCGACGCCTTGGGAACGCATGGGGTGGCTGCCTTCTTGGCGTTGGCGCTCATGGCTTGCGGCGGGGGTGGGTCTTCCGGTTCTTCGGTGCCGACAGACCCGGGCACCGGGTCCAGTTTTGCGGTGCCGGATTTGGGCGCTGTCGCCGTCCAATCCTCTGCCAGTCCTTTGGGTGCCGATTGGTCCCGTGGCGCCATCATGCAAATCTATGTGCGGGCCTACAAAGACAGCAACGGGGATGGTCTGGGCGATTTGCAGGGTCTCATTTCGAAGCTCGATTACCTGAAGGATTTGGGCGTCAAAGGCCTTTGGCTCATGCCCGTCACCCAAAGCCAGGATCGAGACCATGGATATGCGGTCAAACAGTACCGTGACATCGAGACTGACTACGGCACCCTCGAAGACTTCAAGACCTTGCTCACGCAGGCGCACCAGCGGGGCATGGGCGTGATCATCGATTACGTCATCAACCACAGCAGCGACAAGCATCCCCTGTTTCTCAACGCCTCCTCGTCCCAACTCAATGCGCAGCGTGACTACTACGTATGGCAAGACAACGCACCCACGGGATGGAGCATCTTTGGCAGCAACCCTTGGTACAACGCTGGCACGGGCTACTACTTCGGTGCGTTTTGGTCCGGCATGCCGGATTTCAATTGGAAGAGTGACAAGGTCCGCACCTTTCACCACGACAACCTGCGCTACTGGCTGAACCTTGGTGTGGATGGCATGCGGTTCGATGCCGTGGGCAACTTGGTCGAGAACAGTGCAACGGCGTGGAACTCACAGCCTGAGAGCCATGCCGTCATGAACGCCGTGCAAAGCCTCATCAAAGGCTATGACAAACGCTACTTGGTCTGTGAGGCCCCCGATGCCCCACAAGCCTTTGGCGCTTCCACGTCGTGCGGCAGTGCCTTCGCGTTCGATCTCAAAGACGCCATCCTCAAGGCCGTGAAAGGCGATGTCGCCGCCGTGGCCACGGTCAGCGACTACTTCAAGACCGCTCCGGTGGGCATGGCCACCTTCTTGGCCAACCACGACAGCTTTGCGGGCGACCGCGTATGGAATCAGCTCGGTGGTGACGTGGCCAAATACAAACTGGCAGCGGCCACTTATTTGCTGCTGCCGGGGACCCCTTTTATTTATTACGGCGAGGAAGTGGGCATGGCGTCAGGCAGCGGTTTGGCCGGCGATGCCGCTTTGCGATCTCCCATGAGTTGGACGGACAAGTCCTCCGGCTTCTCGTCGGGCACACCGTTTCGCGCCATGGCTGGCAACCTGGCCTCACAAAATGCAGCCTCACAGGTGGGTGTGGACGGCTCGCTGCACAGCTTCTACAAAGCCATGCTGGGTTTGAGAAACAGTTGGCCATCATTGAGCACAGGCTCCTACCAATTCCCCTTTGCCAGCGGTTCGGTGCTGGGTTTTCAGCGACATGCGGGCAGTGAGAAGGCCTTGGTACTCATCAATTACGGCACGGCACCCTCCACGGTTGCTTTGACCAACCTGCCGACCTCCATCACCGGCAGCTCGGGGTACGGCAACGCAGGCTCGCTCATCACCACGGCGGCGGGTACAGCTTCGCTGACCGTACCCGCTCAATCGGTCCAGGTCTACAAGCTTTGATCCTGGGTCCCTTGTCACCCCCCTAAAACTCAGGGTGAATTTCGATCAATCAGCTGACGGCTTGACGCCAAGCTTGATCGTTCGCAACGCCAACTCACTGTCCACTCTTAATCTGCACGACCGGGCTTCCGAAGGGCGGAAACCCTCCACCGGTCTCTGTGGAGACCAGGAGTGCAAACAGTGGATCACAAGACCAGCATCATCACCCTTGTCGGAGTCGGCGCGCTTCTCAGCGCTGCACCGGTTCTCGCAGCCTCGACGGCGGGGCAGTTCAATGTCAACATGACCTTGACGCCCAAGTGTGAAATCTTCAATGGCAGCGGTGCGACGGGAGCCATTGGCAATCTGGGGCTGACCTACAGCTCGTTCCAAACGTCGTCGTCCACGGGCAGCACCAGTTTTTCTGTGCGATGCACCAACACGCACGGCTACAGCTTGTCGCTGGACAGCGCGTCCATCACCGACGGAGCCACGGGCCTGGCCTACACCTTGAATCTGTCCTCTAGTTCCACTCATTCGGCCACCAGCAATGCCTCACTCACCGGTCTCAGCGGCAATGGCGGCACGGGTCAAACCTATTACGTGCACGGCAACATCGCGGCAGGCCAAGACGGTACGGTGACAGCGGGTACGTCCAACAACCAAAGGACCTTGACCATCACTTACTGAATCTGCAGCGGGGCATCGTTTTTTTCGGAGCAGCGTCGTGGCATCGGCGGGAGCCTGGGTGATGGGGTGGAGCGTGGTGATGACCTCGTTCGGTGCGGCAGCGCAATCTGCCACGCCACACCGGGCACAAGCCACTTTCCAGGTGCGAATTGCTTACGCCAAGGTGGCGCTCGCTCAGGCAGCTTCATGTGCGGTCACAGCCAGTCCACCGGCCACCCTCGCTCCAAAAGGAACGATTGTCTCGACACGCCTGTCCTGCCTGAGTTCAGTGCTCGCCTCACTGCACACGCCCGGCGCCGGCCCTGACGGGCGCAGCTTCATGGGCAGCATCACATGGGACGACGCGGCCTTGGCCGCGATGGATCCTGTGAGCTCAGGCGTGGTGGATGAGGGGGTAGGTCGCCAGTCACGCGAAATCGAGGTGAAATTTTGATCTCTGGATCTCGTCGTTGGGGGGTGCGCATGACCTTGGCGCTGACCGCCGCCTTGGCCTGCGGCGTCAGTGCGGCCGGTGCATTTTCGGTGTCGCCGGTTCGCTTGGTGTTTGAGCCTCGAGATCGCGCGGTGGCGCTCACACTGACCAACGACGGGGACTCCGAAGTGGCCCTGCAGGCGGATCTGTTGCGTTGGCAGCAAGACGGACAAGGGGTGGACCAGCTCACCTTGACCGATGACCTCATCGTGGCACCCCCAAGCTTGAAGATGGCCCCCAAGTCGCGACAAGTCGTGCGTGTGGCTCTGGTGGGTCCACGTGACCCGACGCGACAAGTCACCTATCGATTGATGGTGCGAGAGATTCCAGAGGCCACCGCGAATGCGGCTTCGACCGTTCAATTGCCAATCGCACTGGTCTTGAGTTTGCCGGTGTTTATCACGCCCGTCGGAGCCCAGAATGCGCTGCAGTGTGAGCCCTTGATGGCTTTCGCAACGCCCCAGCTGGCGCCAGGTGACCTGGTGGTCCGTTGCATCAATCAGGGTCGGGCTCATGCCCAGGTGCGTCGACTCGAAATCCGACAGGCCGGACAACTTCGCGCCGCCTTGCAAGGCGGTGCGTATCTGTTGGCCGGTGTGCAGAGGGACTTTGTCCTCAAGGCCGAGCCGGGCTCCGCGTCGAGTGTCCCGCCGCAAGACCGTCTCGAGTTGCAGGTGTGGCTCGATGACGGCAAGACGCAGTCCTTTCAGTGGTAGTACACATGTTCATGAAATTTTCAAGCCTGACCATTTGGGTCCATTGGGCTTGGCGTGGGATCGCACTGGGGTGCATGTGGATTCTGTGCACGGGTGCCAGTGGGGCCGTGCAGGCCGGCGCCCTGCGTCCGGTTGAAGTGTCGGTCAATCGCATGGCAGGGGGGACTTGGCCGTTGTTGTTCTGGGAAGGTGAGTGGTACGCGACTCGCGAGGCCTTGACCCAGTGGCGCTTGCATACCGGCACGACCGACAAACCGATTCAGTATGCGGGCCAGACGTGGTGGCCACTGTTTACGCTGCCTGGTTTTCACGCACGTTTCGACGCGTCCCAACAGTCGCTAGACCTTGAATTTGCTGCCGCGGCATTCTCAGGCACGCGCATCCAGGAAGAGCCTGTACGCCGGTTGACCCTGAGTCCCCAGGTCCCATCGCTGTTTGTGAATTACGACCTGTCGCATGCCGTCACAGCCAGCCAAAGCACCAGCGCGCAGCGCGATACCGGAGCACTGGTTGAATGGGGCTTGGGCACGGACCTGGGCGTCTTCATCTCCAGCCACGTCGGCCGCAACCTCAGCGGAATGGGGGGCGCCAGCTGGCGGCGATTGGAGTCCACGTGGACGCAAGACTTCCCCGAGCACCACCTCACTTTGCGGCTCGGGGACCAACGATCGGCCACGTCCATGTGGGGCCGCACCTTCTATTTCGCAGGCATGCAGTTGGGTACCAATTTCGGCCTCACTCCAGGCTTTGTGTCTCAGCCCGTTCCCACCTTCAACGGTGCGGCCAACCTGCCCAGCACCGTGGAGTTGTTCGTGAACGATGCATTACGGCAGACCTTGCAAGTGCCGGCGGGCCCTTTCACGCTCGAGAACTTGAGCCCGCTGACTGGCAATGGCGAAGCCCGCGTGGTGGTGCGCGATGTGTTGGGCCGCGAAACCATCATTGTTCGGCCATTCTCAGCAGCGTCCAACCGATTGGCGGCAGGTCTGTCCGAGGCCAGTTTGGAGTTGGGACGCCTTCGCTACAACATAGGATCGGTCAACGCAGATTATCGGGAACGATTTGGTTCGCTCCTGTGGCGGCACGGCTGGAGTGAGGCCATTACTGCAGAGGCTCGTGTGCAGTGGTCATCCCCGATGCGTCAGTGGGCTTTGGGCATGAACGCGAGTGTGTGGGACCGATGGGCCGTGCAGTTGGGAAGCGCCTGGAGCCAGGACACTTCAGCCGGGGGCGGCGGCGCATGGCTGTTCGGCTTGGATCGCCAGGGGATAGACCATGGGCTGGGCCTGCGGTGGAGCGTGAGTGATGCCACCTTTCGCGAATTGGGCATGATGGCCCCAGGGACCCCCAATCGCAGCGAGGCATCGGTGAACTACCGATGGAGCTTGAACGAGGGGCGCAGTCTCGGGTTGCAGATGGCCCGGCTTCAACCTGCCACTGGTGATCCCGCCGCAACTCTCAGTGCGGCCTGGTCCCAACGTGTGGGCGCTCAAGGCACATTGATGGTGAATGCCACGCGACTCACGGGTTCGGTGTCAGGCAACGCCTTGAACGTGACGCTCTTGCTGCCTTTGGCGCCGCCGTCTGCCAGGGCATCGACCAAAGACTTGTTGACGTCGCAATGGAGTGAGGCTCGGGGTCGTCGCGAAGGTTATGCCGCATGGACCCGGCCCGTAGGCGACGAGACGGGCGCCGCGTGGCGCGTTCTTGCCGGTCGCCGGTCGCAGCAAGAATTCATGGAGGGCGGGACGACGCTTCAGGGGTCCCGCATGGACCTGGGTGTCGAGGCCCATGTCCAGCCGCAATCACACGCGGCAAGGCTGAGCGCGATGGGTTCATTGATGGCCATCGACGGTCACGTCTTTGCGTCGCGAAAGCTGCAAGGCAGCTATGCCTTGGTCGAAGTCCGTGGCTACCCCAATGTGGGCATTCAGGTGCACGGCAGTCCGAGAACCCGGACCGACGATCAAGGGTTGGCCTTGGTCTCCGGACTGTTGCCCTTCCAAGCCAATGCAATTCGTTTGGATCCGAACGATGTGCCGTTGAGCGCCGAGTTGGACAGCATCGAGCAGTCGGCGGTGCCGGCTTGGCGCAACGGCACAGCGGTGCGCTTCCCAGTGCGCACGGGCCGTGCTGCCCTCTTGCGGTTCGTGCTCGATGACGGGGAACCCGTGCCGCCTGGTGCGGTGGTCGAGCTCGAGGGAGATGACAAGGCCTTCTTCACCGCCAGGCGTGGAGAAGCCTTCGTGACGGGTCTAAAGCGTCACCACCGTGTGCGCGTCCATTGGAAGGGCGGGGCTTGCGAGGTGACGATTGAATTGCCGGTGGAAAAGTCGGATGACATCCCGCGCCTGGGGCCCTTGCACTGTTCAAGCGGGATGCCATGAATTGCACACGACTCCTTCGCAGCCTCCGGAGTCCTGGCCTGAGCCCCAAGATCCTGACACTCGTGGCGGCCTTGGCGCTGCAAGCCGGACAAGCCCATGGCGCAGTGACGTGTACGGCCTCCACCGCGGGTATCAGTCTGTCAGGCTATTCGAGCGAGCAGACCGTCGGATGGTCGACCAGCGGCAGCGTAACCGTCACCTGTTCGCGCACAAAATCCACCGACCCGACGCTCGCATACTTTGCCTTGGGGCTCGATGGGGGCCTCAATCTCTCGGGATCGCAAAGCCGGGCCAAGTGGACGGGTGGCAATGCCTATCTGAACTACGCCGTCTGGCAAAACGTGTCCATGACCGCACCATGGACCAATGTCACGGGCACCACGGGCACGCGTTTGCGAGGACAGGTCAATTTCGGATCCTCCACGGTGTATTCGGCCTCGGCCACGCTCCCCTATTACCTGAACGCCCAAGCGGCTCAGGTCGTGCCTACGGGCCTGTTCACCGACACGCAGGCACTCAGCGTGTATTCTGACCTTGGCGGTGATGTGAACGTCGCCAATTCGCGCAAGGCGGATGACACGGTCACCCTTCCGGTGCAAATCTCAGTGCTCGAAAATTGCGTATTCAGCGCACTGCCGGGTGATGTGGTATTTGCCTACACGTCATTTCAGACCCAGGCCGCAGTGTCCAGCACGTCGTTCTCGGTGCGTTGCCCCTCTGGCTCGACTTACAACGTGTCGCTCGATGCCTCCCAAGGGAGCCTTCTCGGCCTGAACTACGCGCTCGCCCTGAGCCCTTCGGGTGCGCGATCGGGCACGGGGTTGCCGCAAAGCACCACGATCACGGGCACGATTGCGGCCGGTCAATCGGGAACGTGCTCGGCAGGTCCGTGTCAAGCCACGGTCACGCGCATCTTGACCATCACCTATTGAGACCGACCGGGGGGCATCTTCGATCGTGGGCGACTTCAAGGCTCGACGCCGGTCGCCTTGACGACGGTGACGATGACCTCGAGCACCACCCCACTTCGGGGTACAGAGTCGCTCAGCCACCATTTTTGTCCACCCAGGCAAAGCCTGTGTCTCGGACCATCGCCGAACTCCGGCCATGGGCCTCACCATCGGCAGCTGCCATGGCGGCGCCTGAGCTTTGACTCAGGGGAACGCTAAAAAGTCACTGAACATCAAAATGTTTCGGGATCCTTGGGCTCGAAGCGCCGAATTCACAGAACTTTACGCTTCGGGCATGAGCCC
>CAZCJB010000032.1:0-370 GCA_964498795.1 uncultured Rubrivivax sp.
GCGGGGGGTGCTGCGGGGTTGGCACCACCAACTCGCGCCCAAGGCACAAGGCAAGCTGGTACGCGTGGTCCAAGGCTCAGCGTGGGATGTGGCCGTGGACATCCGACGCGGCTCAGCCACTTTTGGGCAATGGGTGGGCGCCGAGCTCAGTGCCAGCAACCAGCGGCAATTTTGGATCCCCGAAGGATTTGCGCACGGCTTCATCGCGCTCGAAGACGACACGCATTTTCTCTACAAGACCACCGACTTCTACGACAAAGCCAGCGAGCGGTGTATCCGATGGGACGATCCGGAACTCGGTATCGAGTGGCCGGGTGTGGACGGCAAGCCGCCTCGAGTCAATGACAAGGACGCCACCGCGCCCTCGTTG
>CAZCJB010000032.1:404-23267 GCA_964498795.1 uncultured Rubrivivax sp.
ATTTGACCCCCGCCTTCACTCGTCAAAACAAGCTTTCGCGCACGTACACCACGTCTCCTGCTTGAAGCCGGTCGTCCAAACCCGGTTGCAACACCTGCACCGCCCCCTCACCCGCCTTGCGATGCACCCGAATGCCACGCTCGGTGCCGCGCAGCGTCAAGCCACCACCGCTGGCCAAGGCTTGCATCAAGGTCATGCCTCGCTCGAGCCGCACCTGCCCAGGGCGTTGCACCTCGCCGTAAATATAGATTTGCGGTTGGCGCTCCACCCACACCAAGTCGCCATGGGCCATCAGGGGATCGGGGTGCGACGCGTTAGCCGCCATCAACGATGACAGGTCAACCTCCTGTCGCCAAGACTGTCCATTTCGCCATCCCGTGAGCTGCACCGTGTCACTGCCAGTCGCCGCAACGCCTCCGGCCATCGCCAGCACATCGGTAAGTCGCAGACCTGCAGCCTCCAAGGCGTAACGCCCAGGCTTGTTCACTTGGCCCAAGACGCTCACCTGATGCCCTCGCGCTTGCAACAAGGTCACATTCACCTGGGGCTGGCGCAAGAAGTTGCCGTCCTTCAAACGGTCCGCCAAGAAGCGTTCGGCGCCGCTGACCGTCATGCCCGAGAGACGCACCACGCCCAGCAGCGGATAGGACACGGTCCCCGCATCGGTGATGCGCATCTCCAGGCTGAGATCGGGATTTTGGTACACCTGCACACGCACCAAATCGCCCGCACCTAGGCGATATTCCTGAGAGGTCTGAAGCGTCTCTTGGGCCCTCGCACCGGCCACTCCCAGCGCCAAGGCGACCAGGCCCAGTGCGTACCCGCGCCAGATTTTGCTCATCATTATGAATCTCACCCCCACCATTCCTCGCGCCACATGTCGCCGCGAGGCCATCGGGTGACATGATCTCGCCAAGCGCCTCGCGCTGGCAAGTCTGCAACTTAGGGGGCGCGCGTTGAGTCAGGTCAACGGCAGTCGATCGCGAATGACCCTCGCAGATCGGTTCATCAACACTTGATGCCCATGTGCAGCGCGACCACGCCTGCCGTGAGATTATGGACATCGACATGCCCAAATCCGGCCGACTTCATCATGGCCTTGAGGGTGTCTTGATCGGGGTGCATTCGGATCGATTCAGCCAGGTACTTGTAGCTCTGCGCGTCCCCGGCCACCCATTGCCCGAGCTTGGGCAAGATGTTGAAGGAGTACCAGTCGTAGGCTTTCTGCAAAGGCGCAGCGACTTTGGAAAATTCCAGCACCAATAGTCGTCCACCCGGCTTGAGCACTCGAGCCATCTCGGTCAACGCCAGGTCCTTGTGGGTCATGTTGCGCAAACCAAACGCCACGCTCACCAAGTCAAAACTTTCAGAGGGGAATGGCAAATGCTCCGCATCACAGGCCACAGTGGGCAGGCACAAACCATCGTCCAACATGCGGTCACGCCCTGTGCGCAACATCGCTTCGTTGATGTCGGTGTGGACGACGGTGCCTCGCTCACCCACTCGCCGGGCGAAAGCGCGCGTGAGATCGCCCGTCCCACCGGCGATGTCCAACACGTGATCACCCTCTTTCACATGCGCCAAAGCCACGGTGTAGGCTTTCCAAGCACGGTGCATTCCCATGGACATGAGGTCATTCATGACGTCGTACTTCGACGCCACCGAATCGAAGACACCACGCACTTTGCGCGCTTTGTCGCCTTCTTCCACGGTTTCAAAACCAAAATGCGTCTGTGCCATGCGCAATCCTGTTAATGATGGGCGCAAGCGCCCGCTGAGGCCTTGGGCATCGGTGCGTCCCGATCCACTCCAGCGTCTTGCACGCGCTGCAAATAGCGCTGCCAATAGGCGTCCTGCTGCGAGCCCAAATCATGCAAATACGTCCAGCTGTAGATGCCCGAATCGTGTCCGTCGTCAAAGGTCAGCTGGACCGCGTAGTGCCCGACTGGCTCCACCCCGACAATGCCCACCTCTCGTTTGCCGGTTTGCAACACTTCTTGGCCAGGACCGTGCCCCTGCACTTCGGCCGAGGGCGAGTACACCCTCAGGAGCTCAAAGGGCAATCGAAAGGTTTGACC
The DNA here is from genome assembly GCA_964498795.1 of uncultured Rubrivivax sp. GTDB lineage: Bacteria > Pseudomonadota > Gammaproteobacteria > Burkholderiales > Burkholderiaceae_C > Rubrivivax. Next base: position 2,483 of record CAZCJB010000032.1, read on the forward strand.
ATCATCGAAGCCCACCTCCAGCACACGAGAACTTTGGTGCAGCGTCAAGGCCGTTGGTTGTGGAGTTGGTGTCGCAGACATGATCAAACCAGCACCCTTTCTATACCGCCGTCATTGGCGTGATGCACATACTGTTCCATCCAATCATCGCCCAAAATCTTTCGAGCCATTTCCACCACGATGTAGTCAGCTTGCAGCAGGCCGTTGTTCAAGTCACTCTCGTAGCGATTCAAGCCTTGCAAGCAACTGGGGCAACTGGTCAGGACTTTGACCGGGCCCTGGGCCGCCACCGCGCCAGAGGCACGAAGCGCTGCTTCGCCCTCACGCAGCTCTTGCTCCTTGCGAAAACGCACCTGCGTGCTGATGTCAGGGCGCGTGACCCCCAACGTGCCACTTTCTCCGCAGCAGCGCTCGCTTTTCAGCACATGCGGCCCCATCAGCGCCTTCACGGTCTTCATGGCATCTTGCTGTTTCAGCGGGCTGTGGCACGGGTCGTGGTAGAGATACCCTTGCTCATGATCTGGCAGGCTGACACCACGCTCTAGCAGGTATTCGTGAATGTCCACGATGCGGCAACCTGGAAAGATGTCCTCAAACTGATAGCCCTGCAGTTGGTCAAAACAGGTGCCACATGACACTACCACCGTCTTGATGTCGAGGTAATTCAGCGTGTTGGCCACGCGGTGGAACAACACACGGTTGTCGGTGATGATCTTGTCGGCCCGATCAAACTGCCCCGAACCGCGCTGCGGGTAGCCGCAGCACAGATACCCAGGGGGCAGCACGGTTTGCACGCCCGCATGCCACAGCATGGCTTGGGTGGCCAAACCCACCTGACTGAACAAACGCTCGCTGCCACACCCAGGGAAATAGAACACTGCGTCGGTCTCGCTGGTGGTGGTCTGCGGGTTGCGAATGATGGGCACGTAGGCTGCGTCCTCGATGTCCAGCAAGGCGCGAGCCGTGCGCTTGGGCAAGCCCCCCGGCATTTTCTTGTTGACGAAGTGGATCACCTGTTCTCGAAGCGGTGCCACCCCCAAGGTCGCGGGTGGCTGCGACGTTTGCTTGCGCGCCGCCGGCTTGAGCAGGTCGTTCATGAACCGCTGAGCGCGGAAACCCAAGCCCACCATGGCCGCGCGCATGACCTTGATGGATGGCGGATGCGTGGCGTTGAGAAAGGCCATCGCCGCGGCTTGTCCAGGCCGGAAACTCTTCTTGCCCATCTTGCGCAACAAGTTGCGCATGTTCATGGTCACGTCACCGAAATCAATCTTCACCGGGCAAGGTGACTCGCATTTATGACAAACCGTGCAGTGGTCGGCCACATCCTCAAAGTCTTCCCAGTGCTTGACACTCACGCCACGGCGAGTCTGCTCTTCGTACAAGAAGGCTTCAATGAGCAAGGACGTCGCCAATATCTTGTTGCGCGGGCTGTAAAGGAGGTTGGCTCGGGGCACATGGGTGGCACACACGGGCTTGCACTTGCCGCAGCGCAAGCAATCCTTGATGCTGCGGCTGATGTCCCCAATGTCGCTTTGCTGCATGATCAGCGACTCGTGTCCCATGAGGCCGAAGCTCGGGGTATAGGCAGCGCTGAGGTCTGCGGCCCAGGGCTGGGCCTCATCATCAGGGTCAGACGCGTCGCCCCATGACCTCAGCAGCTTCCCCTTGTTGAACCGTCCCTCGGGGTCGACCTCAGCCTTGTAGCGGGCAAAGGGTTGCAATTCGTCGTCAGACAAGAAGGCCAATTTGGTGATGCCGATGCCGTGTTCTCCCGAAATCACGCCATCCAAACGCCGCGCCAGCGCCATGATGCGTGTGACCGCTTCGTGTGCGGTCTGCAACATCTCGTAGTGATCGCTGTTCACTGGGATGTTGGTGTGCACATTGCCATCGCCCGCATGCATGTGCAAGGCCACCCACACCCGACCACGCAGCACCTTTTGATGCAACGCACGGCAGGCCTCAAGAATGGGCGTAAAAGCGCCGCCACTGAACAACACTTGCAAGGGCTTGAGGATCTGTGTTTTCCAGGAAGCTCGCCAGCGCCAATCCTGCAGCATGGCAAAACAGGTCTCTCCCGACTCGGATTGCACGATGTCCAACTGCGCCAGCCAATGCGCCCATTGATCACGCACCCCCCTCACCAAGACCAAAGCCTGCTGCACTCGATCTTCCAGCAACTCCGCGCTGGGGATTTCACCCGCATCATCGGACCGGCCCAACGGCAAGTGCCCGTGGGAGAAATACGCCTCCAGTGCGTGAGCCAATTCAATCTTGTTGCGCAACGACAGCTCGATATTGATGCGCTCGATGCCCTCGGTGTACTCGCCCATGCGCTCCAGGGGAATCACCACGTCCTCGTTGATCTTGAAGGCATTGGTGTGCTTGGCGATCGCCGCGGTGCGTTTGCGATCGAGCCAAAATTTCTTGCGCGCATCCGCGCTGACGGCCACAAACCCCTCGCCGTGTCGTCCATTGGCAATGCGCACGATTTCACTCGTGGCTCGCGCGACGGCGTCTGCATCATCGCCCACCACATCGCCCACCAAGACCATCTTGGGCAATCCATTGCCGGGCATCTGTGACGCGCGTTTGCTCTTGGTCGCGTAACCCACAGCCTTGAGGTAGCGGTCATCCAGGTGCTCCAACCCGGCCAGAATGGCTCCGCCGGGTCGCATCGCCTCAGCGAACATGAAGTCTTTGATTTCCACGATGCTGGGAACGGCGTCTTTGGGATTGCCAAAAAACTCCAAACACACGGTTCGTGTGTGAGCCGGCATGCGATGCACCACCCAGCGGGCGCTGGTGATGATCCCGTCACACCCTTCTTTTTGAACGCCTGGCAGACCCGACAAAAACTTGTCAGTCACGTCCTTGCCCAGGCCCTCTTTGCGAAAAGTCGTGCCAGGAATGTCCAATCGTTCAGTCTTGACGAGCTTCTTGCCGCTGGCATCAAAATGCCGCAGTTCAAAGGAAGCCACGTCCACATCGTGGATCTTGCCCAGGTTGTGGTTCAGACGCACCACCTCCAACCAGGTGGCCCGAGGTGTCACCATGCGCCAGGACACCAAGTTGTCCAAGGCCGTGCCCCACAACACGGCCTTCTTGCCGCCCGCGTTCATGGCAATGTTGCCGCCAATGCAGCTGGCTTCGGCCGAGGTGGGATCCACCGCAAACACATGGCCCGCCCGCTCCGCGACATCCGCCACCCGTTGGGTGACCACGCCCGCTTCGCTGAAGACCGTGGCCACCGGTTGGCTTAGGCCCGGCAAGGCTACCCACTCCACCTCGCTGACTCGCTCCAACTTCTCGGTGTTGATGACCGCACTCTTCCAGGTCAAGGGGATCGCGCCGCCGGTATAGCCGGTTCCGCCTCCCCGCGGGATGATGGTCAATCCCAGGTCGATGCATCCTTGCACCAAGCCTGCCATCTCCTCTTCGCTGTCGGGCGTCAGCACGACGAAGGGATACTCCACCCGCCAGTCGGTGGCATCCGTCACATGGGCCACTCGGCTCATGCCGTCGAACTTGAGGTTGTCCTTGGCGGTGTGGCGCCCCAAAATTCGCCGGGTGGCGCGCCGCAGTTTGTGCACCGTGCGAAAGTGTCGAGAAAACCGGTCGACGGCGTGACGAGCCAAGTTCAACAACTCACCCACCAACGCATCACGTTGCACGTCGGCCTCGGGGGTGCGGCGGCGCTCGACTTCGCTCAAGCGATGCTCCAGCGCATCCACCAACATCTGGCGGCGCCCAGGATTGTCCAAGAGGTCGTCTTCCAGGTACGGGTTGCGTTGCACCACCCAAATGTCGCCCAGCACTTCGTAAAGCATGCGGGCAGATCGCCCAGTTCGCCGCTCCTCGCGCAATTGAGACAAAAGATCCCAGGCACGCGCGCCCAACAGGCGCATCACGATTTCACGATCGGAAAACGAGGTGTAGTTGTATGGAATCTCACGCAGCCGCGGCGACGACGCTTCGGCGCTCAGCGGGGCCGAAATAGGAGGCAAAGGCAGGGGGGCGTTCATGGGTGGGCGCGGAACCCTCAATCCTACCGCAGTGCAGCAATTCCACGGTCATAAAGTGGCCGTATCCTTGCGGGTTGTACGCCGGCGTCGGGGTTCTGGAGACATTAGCCCGCCACGGCCGTCCCCATTGAGGTCAACACGGAGACTTTTATGAACTTCAAATTCGGACTTTTTACGGCCGCTGCCTCTTTGGCCATGGCGTTTCCCGCCCATGCACAGGTAGAGATCCAGTGGTGGCATTCCATGGGAGGTGCTTTGGGTGAGTGGGTCAATGACCTGGCCAAAGACTTCAACGCCAAGCAAAAAGATTACAAGGTCGTCACCACATTCAAAGGCAGCTACCCCGAGTCCATGACGGCTGCCATCGCCGCCTTCCGCGCCGGCAACGCCCCCCACATCCTGCAGGTCTTTGAGGTCGGCACCGCCACCATGATGGCCAGCAAGGGTGCGGTCAAACCGGTGGCTGAGGTGATGAAGGCCTCGGGCCTCAAGTTCGACCCCAACGCCTATATCAGTGCCGTGTCGGGCTATTACACGGCCCCCAACGGCCAAATGATGAGCCTGCCGTTCAACAGCTCCACGACGGTTTTCTATTACAACAAGGACGCGTTCAAAGCCGCGGGCATTGACGCCGACAAAGCGCCCGCCACCTGGCCCGAAGTGGCCCTGGCAGCCGCCAAGCTCAAGGCGGCGGGGCACAAGTGCCCCTTCACCACCAGCTGGCAGAGCTGGACCCAGCTGGAAAGCTTCTCAGCGTGGCACAACGTGGAGTTCGCCACCAAGCGCAATGGATTCGGTGGCCTGGACACTCGCCTGTCTTTCAACACCCCGCTGCATGTGCGCCACATTGAAAACCTGGCCAACATGTCCAAACAAGGCTTGTTTGTCTACAAGGGCCGCAATAACACCCCGGATGCCACCTTCCCCTCGGGCGAGTGCGCCATGTACACCGGCTCGTCAGGCCTGTACGGCAGCGTCAAGGCCAACGCCAAATTCGCCTACGGCATCGCTCCCCTGCCCTACTACCCGGACGTGACCGGCGCCCCGCAAAACACCGTCATCGGCGGCGCCAGCCTGTGGGTGATGTCGGGACGCAAGGCCGAGGAGTACAAGGGGGTGGCCGCCTTCTTCAACTACCTCTCCAGCCCAGAGGTGCAAGCAGCCAGCCACCAGCGTACGGGCTATCTGCCCATCACCACGGCCTCCTTCAAGCTGACCGAGGAAAGCGGGTTCTACAAGAAGAACCCCGGCACCGACGTGGCAGTGAACCAAATGGTGCGCAAGGTCACTGACAAGTCGCGAGGCATCCGCCTGGGCAACTTTGTGCAAATCCGCACGATCATCGATGAGGAGATGGAGCAAATTTGGTCTGGCAAGAAGTCGCCCAAAGAAGGTCTTGATGCCGCAGTTCAGCGTGGCAACGAGCAGCTCGAGCGGTTTGAAAAAGCCAACAAAGGTTGACGTCCAAAGCCCAACTTGGCGATCCCCGGCAATGTTGTCTTGAGCTGACCTGATACTTTGGCTGCAGAAAAGCGCGTTCGTTTCCACAGCCGATGGTTGCCTTGGGCCCTCATGGCGCCCCAACTGGCCATCATCGGCGTGTTCTTCTTCTGGCCCGCGGGTCAGGCGCTGTTGCAATCCTTGCAACAGCAAGACGCCTTTGGCAGCAGCACAGAGTGGGTCGGCCTGGACAACTTCAAGCGATTGTTCGCCGATGCCACCTACCTGGCCTCGTTCAAGACGACGGCTGTTTTTTCGGTGCTGGTGGCCACGTTGGGGATTTCCGTGTCCTTGATTCTGGCCGTGTTTGCAGATCGCATCGTCAAAGGGGCGCTGGCCTACAAGACCTTGCTCATTTGGCCCTATGCGGTCGCACCGGCCGTGGCGGGTGTGCTGTGGCTCTTCATGTTTGCCCCCAGCATCGGCGTGGTGTCTTATGCCCTGCGTCAGGCGGGCATCGACTGGAACCACCTGCTCAACAGCCAACAAGCCATGACCCTCATCGTGATGGCCGCGGTGTGGAAGCAGATCTCTTACAACTTCTTGTTCTTCTTGGCGGGATTGCAATCCATTCCCAAGTCCTTGATTGAGGCGGCCGCCATTGATGGAGCGGGCCCGTGGCGGCGGTTTTGGACCATCGTCTTTCCGCTCCTGTCGCCCACCACGTTTTTCTTGCTGGTGATCAATATCGTCTACGCCTTCTTCGACACCTTTGGCATCATCGACTCCGCCACCGAAGGCGGCCCTGGCAAAGACACCGCCATCCTCGTCTACAAGGTGTACTACGACGGCTTCAAGGCCTTGGATTTGGGCGGGTCGGCCGCCCAATCGGTGGTGTTGATGGTCATCGTGATTGCCTTGACCGTGATCCAGTTTCGCTTTGTCGAAAAGCGGGTGAACTACTGAGCCGAATCACGGATGCATCATGGTTGAACGACGTCCCTGGCTGAGTTTCATCTCCCACACCGTGTTGTTGCTGGGCGTGGCGGTGGTGGCTTTCCCGGTGTATTTGACCTTTGTCGCCTCCACGCACTCTGCGCAAGACATTGTGCAAGCGCCCATGCCCTTGTGGCCGGGCTCACGCTTGGTGCAGAACTACCTGGCCGTCTTGACTGGCAGCGAACACGGCCCGGGGGCACGCGCTGCCGTCGCATCGATGATGTCGGTGAGTCTCATCTCGGCCCTGGTCATCTCGCTGGGCAAGATTCTGATTTCCCTGCTGTCAGCGTTTGCCATCGTGTATTTCCGCTTCCCGCTGCGCATGTTCTGCTTCTGGGCCATCTTCATCACCCTCATGCTGCCGGTGGAGGTGCGAATTTTCCCCACCTATCAAGTGGTGTCCGACCTTCACCTGCTCAACAGTTATGCGGGGTTGACGATACCGCTCATTGCATCCGCCACGGCCACCTTTTTGTTTCGCCAATTTTTCATGACGGTGCCAGATGAGTTGGTGGAAGCGGCGCGAGTGGACGGCGCCGGCCCCATGCGCTTTTTCAAAGATGTGCTGCTGCCGCTTTCGGGCACGAGCATTGCAGCCCTCTTCGTGATTCAATTCATCTACGGCTGGAACCAGTACCTCTGGCCGCTGCTGGTCACCACCGACGAATCCATGTATCCCGTGGTGATCGGCATCAAGCGCATGATCAGTGGTGGCGATTCGGCTCAGCAATGGAACTTGGTCATGGCCACGGCCATGTTGGCCATGGTGCCACCCGCCCTCGTGGTCATGCTGATGCAGAAGTGGTTCATCAAGGGTCTCGTAGACAGCGAGAAATAGGGCTCACAGGCAAGGACATCATGGGATCGATCACACTGCGCCAAGTTGAAAAGACCTACGGGCAAGGTGCCAAAAGCAACAAGGTGATCCACGGCGTCCACGCCGAGATCACCGATGGTGAGTTCATCGTCATCGTAGGTCCATCGGGCTGTGGCAAGAGCACCTTGCTGCGCATGGTGGCAGGCTTGGAAGAAATCACGGCCGGAGACATCTTTATCGGTGAGCGGCGAGTCAACGATCTGGAGCCGGCGGCCCGAGACATCGCCATGGTCTTTCAAAACTACGCCCTGTACCCGCACATGACGGTGTACGAGAACATGGCCTACGGACTCAAAATTGCCAAGGTCCCCAAAGAGGAGATCGAGCGACGCGTGCAAAAAGCGGCCGGCATCCTGGAGCTCGGCGAGTTGCTGCAGCGCACCCCACGTCAACTGTCAGGCGGGCAGCGGCAGCGTGTGGCCATGGGTCGGGCCATCGTTCGACAACCCCAGGTATTTTTGTTTGATGAGCCGCTGTCCAACCTCGACGCCAAGTTGCGCGCGCAAACTCGCTTGGAGATTCAAAAACTGCATCGTGAGCTTGGCGTGACCTCGTTGTTCGTGACCCATGATCAAGTGGAAGCCATGACGCTGGCCCAGCGCATGATCGTCATGAATGCGGGTCGCATCGAGCAGATCGGCACGCCCGACCAGGTCTACGGACAACCTGCCTCCACCTTTGTGGCCGGGTTCATCGGCTCTCCTCCGATGAATCTGTTGGCGGGACACGCACAAGGCCGGCAATTCGAAGCGGGTGGCGTGCGCCTGGATCTTCCCGCCGACGCGCCTCGCCAGGGGCCCCTGCAGATGGGCATCCGCCCTGAACACATCAAGCCAGCCGCCGATGGCACCTGGCAGATGAAGGTAGAAGTCTTGGAAATGTTGGGGGCCGAGCGCCTCATCTATGGGCACATCGGCACGGCGCCTTTCACGCTGCGCATGGAAAGCACCGATGTGGCACCCCGAGCCGGTGACACGGTGCGCTTGCACGTGCCTCCCGAGCACCTGCATTGGTTTGACGCCACCACCGGCATCCGGGTGTGACCATGGGCCTGAACCCCTGGCCCTACCCCTTGTGGATCGCCCACCGGGGCGCCGGCAAGCTGGCCCCGGAAAACACGCTGGCCGCATTCCGGCTGGGCGCACAACACGGCTATCGTGCCTTTGAATGTGATGTCAAGCTCAGTGCCGATGAGGTGCCCTTCTTGTTGCACGACGCCAAACTCGATCGCACCACCTCCGGGCGCGGCGTGGCGGGTGATCTTCCGTGGTCAGAGCTGTCCAAGATGGATGCGGGCAGTTGGCACAGCCGAACGTATGCCGGCGAACCCATGCCGACCCTGGCCGCGTTGTCCACCTACATTCAGCGCAATGAGTTCTTTTTGGACTTGGAGATCAAGCCCACGCCTGGTCTGGAGCTCAAGACGGGTCAAGTGGTCGGGCGTGAAGTAGAGCGTTTGTGGGCCCGGGCCAGCACGCCACCACTGTTCACGTCGTTCAGACCCGAAGCGCTGCAAGGGGCTCGGGACACCGCGGCGCGAATCCCGCGCGGCCTGCTGCTGGACACCTTGTGGGACGGATGGCTTCAAGTCGCGCAGGCTTTGGAGTGCCAAGCCGTGATCACGAATTACGGCGTCATGTCGGCCGACTTGGTGCAACAACTCCACCGTGCCGGCCTGAGAGCCCTCGTCTACACCGTGAACGATCCGTCGGTGGCACAGTGGCTCCTCGGTCTGGGCATCGACGGCATCGTCACCGACGCCGTCGACAAATTCGCCCCCTGACCGCCACCATACGTCCCTCAGTGCCACACCCCCGTCATTGCGAGGGCCCAAAGGGCCCGCGGCAACCTCTCTCGATCACCGCTCCGTCATTGCGAGGCCCACAGGGCCGCGGCAATCTCCCACCCCGCCCAACACCCTCACGGCAACACCGCCGTCGACGAAGCCTCAGCGCCTACCGCAGCGGCCGCATCTTCATTGGGCGTAGGCAACTGTCGCACATCGCGCAAGAGGGCCACACGCCACGACACCAGAGCCACCGACAAGGCCCCCACGCCCGCCAAGGCGAGTGACGCGCGCAGCCCTACGTGCTCGCCCACCCAACCACCGATCAACGCCCCTGGACCTGCGGGCAGCAGCATCAACCAGCGCATGGTGCTGGTCATGCGGCCGAGCAAGGGGCCGGGCGTGACCGCCTGCCGAAGCGCCAGAAAATTGATGAAGATCAGCACCGCACCCAGGCCGAAGCAGAACAGCATCAGCGCAAAGATCCATTTGCCAAACGCATTCTCAGGCGCCAGCGCACACAAGAGCCATCCTGCACCTGCAATGGCCATGCCCAGCATGATGCACGGCCCTGGTCCCACTCGGGCCGAAATGCGCCGGCCGAGCACACTGGCCAACACGGTGCCCACACCCAGGCCCACGAAACTCAAGCCCACGTCTTGTTCACTCATGTGCAAGGTGCGTGTGGCAAAGAGGATTTGCACCACCACCGCGGCGTAGTGACACATCTGCCACAGGCCCATCGCCAACGCCATCACCACCAGCAAGGGCGTGGAGCGCACAAACCGCAAGCCACTGAGCAAGTCTTGCCAAAACGACGCTGGGGACGCAACTCGAACATCTTCTTGCAGACGAAGGCCACGCAACACCCACACGCTGCACATCAGCATGAAGGCATCGACCAACAAGGCCACTGGCGCTCCCACCATCTTGATCAAGGCTCCGGCAAACCCCGGCCCAGCGACTTCGGCACCCGAACTGGCCAACGCATTCTTGGCATGCGCCTCCACCAACCGAGGCCTTGGCACCACTTGCGTCAAGACGATTTGTGCCGCCGATCCCGACACCACATGGACACTGCCCATGATGAAGCACACTGCGTACAACCACCCAATGCCCAGCCACCCGAGCCACCAAGCCAAGGGCACGGTCATCAAGGCCACGGACACCAACACTTCACCGCCGATATAGATCGGCAGCTTGCGCACCCGGTCCAGCCACACGCCCGAAGGCAATGACAGCACTACAAATGGCGCCAAACCGGCTGCTGTCAGCATGCCCATTTGGGTGGGAGTGGCATGCAGCAACACGGCTGCGGTCAGGGGCACGGCCAACATGCTCACCTGCCCGCCAATGGAGCTCATGAGAATGGACGTGAACAAACGGCGGTAAGCCGCGTCGCGCAAGAGATCATCCGCAGGCAGCGTCAACCGCTGCCGCAATGCGCGCAGTGCGAGTCGAAGTGCTTCGGCGATCAGTCTCACTGTGGCGTCAGATACCTCAGAAGATCAACTGCGGTAGTCCGCATTGATGCTCACATAATCATGCGACAAATCGCAAGTCCACACACTCGACGAGGCGCTGCCCCGATGCAAGTCCACGCGAACGGTGATCTCTGCGCGCTTCATCACCCGTTGCCCGTCCTCTTCGCGGTAGTCGGGATGGCGCCCACCGCGGCGCACCACGTGCACCTCGTCAAGGTGCAAATCAATCAGGGTCTGATCGAGATCGTCGAGGCCCGAATAGCCGACCGAACACAAGATACGACCCAGATTGGGGTCGCTGGCAAAGAAGGCCGTCTTGACCAAGGGCGAATGTGCAATCGCATAAGCCACTTGCTTGCACTCCGCCGCGTGGCGCCCGCCATCGACCTGCACGGTGATGAACTTGGTTGCGCCCTCACCGTCCCGCACAATCGCATGGGCTAACTGACGCGACACCTCTATGAGGGTCTCGCGCAGCACTTGACCATCCGCGCTGTCCCAAGAGGTCACCGGAGGATGTCCTGCCTGGCCGGTGGCCATGATGATGAAGGAATCGTTGGTAGAGGTGTCGCCATCGATGGTGATGCGATTGAAACTCTCGTCGGCGGCTTCCCGCACCAAGTCCTGCAACAGCGCAGGAGGGATGACCGCGTCGGTCGCCACAAAACCCAGCATGGTGGCCATATTGGGGCGAATCATGCCCGCCCCTTTTGAGATGCCGGTGACTGTGACCGTGCGTCCGCCCACCTGGCACTGCTTAGAGGCGGCCTTGGGCACCGTGTCGGTGGTCATGATGCCTTGCGCGGCCTCGGCCCAATGCGCGGGCTTCAGGTCGGCCAGTGCAGAAGGCAAGGCCGCCTCGATCTTCTCCACCGGCAGCGTTTCCATGATCACACCGGTGGAAAACGGCAAGACCTGATCAGCTTGCAATCCCATGTGCGATGCCATGGCCTCGCATGTGCGACGCGCGCGCATCAAGCCATCGTCGCCAGTCCCGGCATTGGCGTTGCCTGTGTTCACGACAAGGGCTCGCACTTGCGAGCCAGCGTCCAAGTGCTGACGACAGATCTGCACCGGGGCCGCACAAAACCGGTTCTTGGTGAACACTCCCGCCACGGTGGATCCTGCATCCAGGGCAAACACCACCAAATCGCGGCGATGGGCTTTGCGCACTCCTGCCATGGCGGTACCGATGCGCACGCCCGGCACGGGATGAAGTTGTGACGGATCGGGCGGTGAGAGGTTGACAGGCATGCGCAGACTCCTAACTCGCGCTCAGTTCAAGAACGATTTCGTTCGCATTGTCATCGCAAGGCAGCGACACCACCCGGTGAGCTCTGGCCTACTTAAACGCCCCGTGGCAATGCTTGAACTTCTTTCCACTGCCGCAAGGGCAGGGTTCGTTGCGTCCGGTGCGCGAAAAATCGATGCCCAAGGTGTCAGGGTCGGTCTGCGAGCTCACGCCTGCGTTCTCAGTCGGATGCGTGTAACTGACGTGGCTCATCGACTGCGCTTGCTGCTCCAGCACTTCAGCCGCCTGCGCCACCTGCTCTTGGGTCTGGATGCGCACGGCCAACAGGGTGCGGGTGACCTCCATCTTCACCATGTCGAGCAATTGCGCAAACAGGTCAAAGGCTTCGCGCTTGTATTCTTGCTTGGGATTCTTCTGCGCGTAACCCCGCAGGTGGATGCCCTGGCGCAGGTAATCGAGGGCCGCCAAATGCTCACGCCAACGCCCGTCGATGGACTGCAGCAGCACCATGCGCATGAATGGCGTGAATTGCTCGGTGCCCACCATATCGAGCTTGTCTTTAAAGACCGCATCAGCCGCACCCAGCACCTTGTCAACGATGTCGTCATCGGTGATGGAGTCGCTCTTTTCCACCACGGCCTGCAAGGCCACCTCGAGCAGCCATTCGTCCTTGAGCGTCTTTTCAAGAGCCGGCAGGTCCCATTGCTCTTCCAGGGTGTCGGCGGGCACGAAGGTGCGTACCACATCGGTCAGCGCGCTCTTGCGCAAATTGGCAATTTGGTCGTCCAAGGATTCTGATTCCAGAATCACATTGCGTTGCTCATAGATGACCTTGCGCTGGTCATTGGCCACATCGTCATATTCCAGCAATTGCTTGCGGATGTCGAAATTGCGCGCCTCCACCTTGCGCTGAGCGCCTTCGATGCTGCGCGTCACGATGCCGGCCTCAATGGCCTCACCCTCGGGCATCTTCAGCCGGTCCATGATGGCGCGCACGCGATCGCCGGCAAAGATGCGCATCAACGCGTCGTCCAAGCTCAGGTAAAAGCGGCTGGACCCCGGATCACCCTGTCGGCCCGAGCGACCGCGCAGTTGGTTGTCAATTCGCCGGCTCTCATGGCGCTCGGTGGCAATGATGCGCAAGCCGCCCAAGGCCTTGACCTGGTCATGCAGGCCCTGCCACTCGTCGTGCAAGGCCTGGGCTCTCACGGCCTTCTCGTCATCGGACAACTCAGGGTCAGCCTGCAAAAACTGCACTTGCTTTTCCACATTGCCACCCAACACAATGTCCGTGCCTCGGCCGGCCATGTTGGTGGCGATGGTGATCATCTTGGGGCGACCCGCCTGCGCGACGATCTCGGCCTCCTTGGCGTGCTGCTTGGCGTTGAGCACCTGGTGCGGCAGCTTGGCTTGAGTCAGCAGGCCCGAGACCAGCTCGGAATTCTCAATCGATGTGGTCCCCACGAGCACGGGCTGTCCGCGTTCATGGCAATCCCGAATATCGGCCAACACCGCGTTGTATTTCTCGCGGCTGGTCTTGTAGATGAGATCGAGCTCATCTTTTCGGATCGTGGGCTTGTTGGGCGGGATGACCACGGTCTCCAAGCCGTAAATCTCCTGGAATTCATAGGCCTCGGTGTCAGCCGTGCCTGTCATGCCCGAGAGCTTGGTGTATAGGCGGAAGTAATTTTGGAAAGTCACTGAGGCGAGGGTTTGGTTCTCGCTTTGAATCTCCACCCGCTCCTTGGCTTCCACCGCCTGATGCAGCCCATCGCTCCAGCGCCGTCCGCTCATGAGGCGACCCGTGAATTCGTCCACGATCACCACTTCGCCGTTTTGCACCACATAGTGCTGATCACGGTGGTAGAGGTGGTGGGCACGCAGCGCCGCATACACGTGGTGCATGAGGGTGATGTTGGACGGGTCGTAGAGGCTGGCACCTTCCACCAGCAGCCCTGCTTGCGACAACAGCGTTTCGGCGTTCTCGTGACCGGCCTCGGTCAGATAGATCTGGTGCTGCTTTTCATCGACCGTGAAATCGCCCGGCTCGATCACGCCCTCGCCGGTGCGTGGGTCCGCTTCGCCAATTTGCTTCTTGAGCTGCGGCACCACCGCATCGATGCGGCGGTACAAATCGGTGTGATCCTCCGCTTGCCCACTGATGATCAAGGGCGTTCGAGCCTCGTCAATCAGGATGGAGTCCACCTCGTCGACGATGGCGTAGTGCTGGCCCCGCGACATGACCCGATCGCCCACCTCGTAGACCATGTTGTCGCGCAGGTAGTCAAAGCCGAACTCATTGTTCGTGCCGTAGGTCACATCGGCCGCGAAGGCGGATTGTTTTTCTTCACGCGACAGGCCGGGCACATTCACGCCCACCGTCAGTCCCAAGAAGTTGTAGATGCGGCCCATCCACTCGGCATCGCGCCGGGCGAGGTAATCGTTGACGGTCACCACATGCACACCGCGGCCCGCCAAGGCATTGAGGTAGACCGGCAGCGTGGCCATCAGCGTCTTGCCCTCGCCCGTCCGCATTTCGGCAATTTTGCCTTGGTGCAGCGTCATGCCGCCCATGAGCTGGACGTCAAAGTGGCGCATCTTGAGGGTGCGCTTGCTGGCCTCACGCACCACCGCGAAGGCTTCGGGCAAGAGCTGATCCAGCGTTTGCCCTTCACTCAAGCGCTGCCGAAACTCGTCGGTCTTGGTGCGCAGCTGAAGATCGTCGAGCTGGCTGAACTGGGGTTCCAGGGCGTTGATCTGCTGCACCGTCTTCCGGTAGGTCTTCAGCAGGCGGTCATTGCGACTGCCGAAAATCTGGGTCAGGAATTTGGGCAACATGGGCTGGACAGAGTCTGGAAAAGCGTCAAGATCGACGCAAAGCCCTCCATGGTATCACCGGCGGGCCCGGCCTTTGGCTGAGGCGGTGGGTGCCTGGGCCGCCGCCTGCGCCCCCGCCGCCAGGAAACGGGCGGGATCCTGTGGGACACCGTCCACCAGCACCTCAAAGTGCAGGTGCGGCCCTGTCGACCGCCCCGAGTTCCCCACTTTGGCCACCACCTGGCCCCGTTTGACGATGTCCCCCCGGCGCACCATCACTTGGCTGTTGTGGGCGTAAAGGGTGGTCAAACCCTTGCCATGGTCCAGCTCGAGCAGATGGCCGAATTGCGGGTGCCATTCGGTGGACACCACCACGCCCCCCGCCGCGGCTCGGATGGGGGTTCCGGGCTCAGCGGGGAAATCCAAGCCGCTGTGCAGCGCATTGCGGCCGGTGATGGGGTCGGGACGCACGCCAAAGCCCGAGCCAATCTCGCCCGCCACAGGCGCAGTGCTGGGGACGACAAGCGACTGCAGTCGGGCCTCTAACAGGCGAGATTCAATCAGCGTGAAGACGTCGGCATGTTGTTCAGACACCTGATCCATGCGCGACAGCAGATGTTGCAGCTGATCCAAGCTAGGGGTGTCCAGAGGCAAATACACCCCCCCTTGTCCAGAAGGGCCAGCACCTGGAGGACTCTGTCGCAAAGGTTTGAGTTCCTCAGGCTTCATCCCTGCCATCCCCGACACGCGGTCGCCCACGGCCTCCAGCCGCAGCAGCTTGGCTTGCAACTCGCCCACCTTCTGGGCCATGGCATCCAGGTTGTCCCGCATGATCCGGTCACGTTGAGCGATTTCGTCGCGCACCACCAGTTTGACGATGGCACTCACCACCGGCCACCCCTCTCGAGCCGCCTTGAGAAAGACAAAGTGGTAGACGGCACCGGAAAAGATCACCAGCACACACACCAGGATCGCCAAGATTGCGGCCAGCTGAACACCTGAGAAATTCAACACTCGGGTGCGCGCCCCCACGCCTCGATGCGTGATCATGATTTGCATTGCCTTGCTCCCTCAAAGGCCTGTGCGCCCGTTGGAGGGGCGAGTCTGCCATACTGAGGGATCTATGACCCTTGCCTCGCCCGCTGAACTGCAGTACCCCTGGGATCAGGCCCCCGCCCTGGGGCAGACCATCGAAATCTCGCCGGGAG
Organism: uncultured Rubrivivax sp.; assembly: GCA_964498795.1. Taxonomy (GTDB): domain Bacteria; phylum Pseudomonadota; class Gammaproteobacteria; order Burkholderiales; family Burkholderiaceae_C; genus Rubrivivax. Next base: position 18,374 of record CAZCJB010000032.1, read on the forward strand.
TGCTGTGGATGCGCATGGCTTTGCCCACGGCGCTCAACCACATCAACGTCTGGGCTTTGGCCGACGGTCCGGGCTGGACCGTGGTGGACACGGGCATGCACACGCCGACCACTGTTCAGGCCTGGGAAGACCTGTTGAGCACCCGGGGCGCTCTCGGTCCACGACCGGTCAGCCGCGTGGTGTGCACCCACATGCACCCCGACCATGTCGGCATGGCCGGAGCGCTGGTGCGTCGGTTCGGTGCGCGCTTGTGGATGACGCGCCTGGAATACTTGCATTGCCGTGTGTTGGTCAGCGACACCGGGCGACCGGTTCCCCCAGACGGTGTGGCCTTTTATCGGCGTGCCGGATGGAACGAGGAGCAGTTGCGGGCCTACCACGAACGATTTGGCCACTATGGCATGTACATCGATCAACTGCCCGACAGCTACCGCCGATTGACCGATGGAGAGGCGCTGAATATCGGAGGCCAGTCTTGGCAAGTGGTCGTCGGACGTGGTCATTCACCCGAGCATGCCTGCCTGTACAACCCCAAGCTCAAGCTGCTGCTCTCGGGCGATCAGGTGTTGCCGCGCATCTCGTCCAATGTCTCCGTGCACCCCACCGAACCCGACGCCGATCCGCTGTCGGAGTGGTTGGATTCCCTTGAAAAGATCCGCCGAGAGGTGAGTGACGACGTGTTGGTGCTGCCCGCCCACAACCTGCCCTTCAAAGGCCTGCATGGTCGGTTGGATGCCTTGGCTGGGAGCGTCCACACTGGGCTGGAGAAATTGCGGGTGGCATTGCGCAAGCCATCACGCGCGATCGACGTGTTCGGTTCACTGTTTGCGCGTCCTATCAATGACCCGGCCCTGTACTTCATGGCCACCGGCGAGAGCCAGGCCCACATCAACCATCTTCTTCACCAAGGCCAAGTGGTGATCGATCACATCGACGACCAGCAGGCGGCCTGGTACCGTCTCGCATGACCATCCACGCCATCCTGAAGATGGGCGATCCGCGCCTGCTCCGCATCGCTCAACCCGTGCACGCCTTCGACACCCCGGAGCTGCACACCCTCATCCAAGACATGTTCGACACCATGGCCCACGCCAATGGCGCCGGGTTGGCCGCACCGCAAATCGGTGTGGACCTGCAGTTGGTGATCTTCGGGTTCAAACACAATGTGCGCTACCCAGAGGCCCCTCCCGTACCTCCCACCGTGCTCATCAACCCCGTCATCGAGCCCCTGAGCGACGAAGAGGTGGACGGGTGGGAAGGCTGCCTGTCCGTGCCCGGTCTGCGGGGTGTGGTGCCACGCTTCAACCGCATTCGCTATCGAGGCTTGGATGCCAAGGGCGTGGCCTTCGAGCGCGAGGCCGATGGCTTTCATGCGCGCGTGGTGCAACATGAGTGCGACCACCTCATCGGGCGGCTTTACCCCACGCGCATGCGCGACCTGACACGATTCGGCTATACGGACGTGCTGTTCCCCGAGCTGGATGCCAGCCAAGATGACGACTGAAACCCACCCACCCCTGCATCATCCTCCCCAACACTCGGCCACCACGGTCGGGTTGCTGCATGTGGCCCATGCGGTTGACCATCTGTTTTTGCTGATCTTCGCCACCACGGTGAGCAGCATGGCTCCGGAATTCGGATTCAATCAATGGCAAGACCTCATGCCTTTTGGCGTCGGAGCGTTCATCCTGTTTGGTTTGGGCTCCATCCCTGCTGGACGCCTGGGCGACCTGTGGGGCCGGCGGCAAATGATGATGGTGTTCTTTTTCGGCATGGGTGTGGCGGCGTTGGCCGTCTCACAGACGCAATCGGCGTGGCAGTTGGCGGCCGCGTTGACGTTGTTGGGGGCCTTTGCTTCCATCTATCACCCCGTGGGCATCCCCATGCTGCTGCAGGCCACGGCCCGACCCGGACTGGCCGTGGGTCTCAATGGCTTGTCGGGCAACTTGGGGGTCGCCGCCGCTGCGGCCCTGGCGGGCTACTTGGTGCAGGTCTTGGGATGGCGCTGGGCTTACGCCCTGCCGGGCTTGTTGTCGATCGGCATGGGGGTGTGGTTTGCGCTCTCGTCCCCGCCCGAGCAACTGGCGCCTGCCAAACGCAAGAGCGGGCCCAAAGTGCATCTCACCCCGGCGCAATTGGCCCGTCTGTTGTTGGTGATGACCGTCGCCGCCTCGTGCGGCAGTGTGGTGTTCAACGTCACCACCAATGGCAATGCCCAACTGCTGGCGGAGCGATTCAAGGGCATCATGGAAGATCCTGCGCGGCTGGGCTTGCTGTTGGCGGGTCTGTATGCGCTGGCCTCTCTGGCACAAGTGGTGGTGGGCCGCCTGTTGGATCGCATGGCTCTCAAGCCGCTGTACCTCACCGTGTTGCTGGCCCAACTGCCCTTTTTGGTCTTGGCGGCCAATGCACAAGGATGGTGGTTCTACGCTTTCTTGGTGGGGACCACCATTTTCATGTTCGGTGCCGTACCTTTCACTGACACCATGATCGTGCGCTACATCGAAGACGGCATGCGATCCCGGGTCACCGGCATGCGCTTGGCTTTGACTTTGTCGGTCAGCTCATTCGCCCTGTGGGTGATGGGCCCCTTCGTCAAGACCTGGGGCTTCACCACCATGCTGTGGGTGCTGGCCGGTTTTGCGGCTCTGGCGAGCATGGCGGTATTGGCCCTGCCGCAAGAGTCTCGCTGAGGCGCCGAGATCGCCGCGCGCCCAAGGCGCTCGCGATGACGGCTGGCGGCAGGCATTGCGAACGCAGTGAAGCAATCTTGGGCTCGCGTCATTGCGAACGCAGTGAAGCAATCTGTGACGAAACTTGGTGCCGACTATCCGAATCGAACGGATGACCTCCCGCTTACAAGGCGGATGCTCTACCAGCTGAGCTAAGTCGGCAACGGTCCCATTGTAGGCCGCCTATTTTGTACGCACCCTATTTGACGCGCTTGAGGGCAGGGCGTCCTGCGGGTGCAGGGGCAGGCGGTGGGGGAGGCTCCACAGGCCCCTCTTGATCCGCCGCGGCAGAGGGCACGCTGACCAGACTGGGACCGGCGCGGGTGGGTTCCAGCGCCTGCGGTTCGTCTTCAGCGCCGGCCGATTCACCACGAGTTGCGGAGGGCACTGGAAACGCCATGCCTTGGCCGTTTTCACGGGCATAGATGGCAATGACATGGTCTACCGGCACGACGATGTCCCGCGGCACGCCGCCAAAGCGGGCCTTGAACTCGATGTATTCATTGCCGAGCACCAGCCCACTGGTGGCATCGTGGCTCACATTGAGCACAATCTCGTGGTTCTTGACGTACTCCGTGGGCACTTGCACGCCCGCGTCCACAAAAACGGCCAAGTAGGGCGTGAACCCGTGGTCAGAACACCATTCGTGCAAGGCGCGAATGAGATAGGGGCGTGTGGACACGCCCTGAAGGTCTGGAGAGGTCGGAATCGTCATGGGTCGACCGCCGTGGGCCCCGCCACTGAGCCGCTTACTTGCGCATCACCTTTTCGGAAGGCGTGAGCGCCTCGATGTAGGCCGGACGCGAGAAGATGCGCTCTGCGTACTTGAGCAATGGCGCTGCATTCTTGGACAGCTCAATGCCGTAGTAGTCCAAGCGCCACAACAACGGCGCAATGGCCACGTCCAGCATGGAGAAGTCATCGCCCAGCATGTAGCGGTTCTTTAGGAAAATGGGGGCGAGCTGGGTCAACCGGTCACGAATTTGCTCGCGGCCTTTTTCGAGCTGACGCTCGGTGGCTTTGACACCGCGTCCTTCGAGCATGTTGACATGCGCGAACAGTTCCTTCTCAAAATTGAAGAGGAACAGACGCACCCGCGCACGCGCCACAGGGTCACCCGGCATGAGTTGAGGGTGGGGGAATCGCTCGTCGATGTACTCGTTGATGATTTGCGACTCGTACAGGATGAGGTCACGCTCCACCAGAATGGGCACCTCGTTGTACGGGTTCATCAAGGCGATGTCTTCGGGCTTGGCAAAGAGATCGACATCGCGAACTTCGAAGTCCATGCCCTTTTCGAAGAGCACAAACCGGCAGCGGTGCGAATAGGGGCAAGTGGTGCCGGAATATAAAACCATCATGGGGGCAGCAGCCTTCTCGGTGTGATTACTTGACGTCTTTCCAGTAGGCCGCGTTCAGGCGCCAAGCGATGACGGTGAACATCGCCAGGAACAGCAGCACCCACACGCCCAAACGGACGCGGTCGTTTTGACCCGGCTCGCCCATCCACTGCAGGAAGGCCACCAAATCGGCCACCGCACTGTTGAACTGGGCCGGGGTCATCGTGCCGGCCGTCAGGGGCTCAAGCCCCTTGAACACGTGCGTGACCTTGGAAGGATCGTGTGCGTCCTTGACTTCGGCCCACACGGCCTTTTGCTGGCCCTGCAGTTCCCACAAAGGGTTGGGCATGCCTACATTCGGGAAGGCCGCGTTGTTCCAACCGGTCGGGCGGGCGTCGTCACGGTAGTACGAGCGCAAGTAGGTGTACAGATAATCTGCCCCCGAGCCCTTGCTGCCATCGGCGCGCGAGCGGGCCACCACACTCAGATCAGGCGGCACCGCACCGAACCACTCCTTGGCGTCTTTGGCGTCCAGGGCAGACTTCATGGTGTCGCCCACTTTGACGCCGGTGAACACCAGGTTCTCTTTGATCTGCGTCTCCGTCAAGCCGATGTCGCGCAGTCGGTTGTAGCGCACGTAAGCGGCCGAGTGGCAGTTCATGCAGTAGTTGACGAACAGCTTGGCGCCGTTTTGCAGCGAGGCCAAGTCGGTGACACGCTCGGCCGGGAAGCGGTCCCAGGAGATGCCATCAGACGACGCATGCGAGACCCCGAAAGACAGGGCCGCAAGCAGGGAGAGGAGGAGTTTCTTCATGATGAACA